>DATFUK010000519.1:0-3978 GCA_035260865.1 Candidatus Methylomirabilota bacterium
GCGAGTGAAGCGCCGAGCGCCGCCGACGTTTCCTTCATCGTGTAGCGCGGATGCAGGTACGACGGGGCCACGCGGGCCACCACGAGGCCGCCGTAGCAGAGCGCGGCGGCGGGAACGAGCGCGAGCCACCGCGACCGCTCCCAGCCGCGGCCGGTCCGCACGAGAAGGTACGATGCGAGCGCCCCGACCCAGGGTCCGACGACCCACCACGGCAGGGCCGTCGGCCCCGGCGCCGGCCAGAAGCCGACTTCGAGTACCCCGAGGCGCCGACCGATCAGCCAGAGGAGAACTCCGGCAATCGGGAAGACGATCAGCCAGCGCACGAGACAGTCCAGCGACAGGGCGCACCGCCGTACGACCCAGCTCGTAATCGCCAGCGAGACGACCACGCACAGAAGCTTGAGGCTGAGGTGAGTGGGATCCAGGCCGGCCCGGGCGCTCACTCCGGCGAGAGTCGGCGCCCAGAGCGCCGCCGTCGGCAGGCTCAAGGATAGAAGCGCGAGAGCGCCCGCCGCGCCGCGTCCGCGCACGGCCTCAGCAATCCTCCGTGAGCCCACCCGAGACGCGAGCGTGAGGCCGGCGGCAATACCCACCGCCATGGGAACCAGGATGTGTATGCGATACCGGTCGGGGAAGTACAGCGAGACAACCATGAGCGGGGCGTACAGGCCATACCAGACTCCAGCCGTGACGTACAGCCTCCGCAGCGACGGTTCCACCGGCTCCCCGCGATGGGCGAGCCAGGCCACGCCGGCCAGACAGAGACCGAGGGCCCAGATGTTGAAGACCGGGCCAAACTCGGTGTCGAAGGGAAACGCGGCAATCGAATAGGGAGTGCTCAGTCCGATGAAGGTGCCGAGGATACCGATGTTCGCCCAAGTGGCCGGGCGCGGGAGCCAGCCCAGGCCAAGCACGGCGAGCAGGGGTAGCAGTGGCGTGAGGAAACCGGCCCAGAAGGTCAGGAGCGCGCGCCCGCGGCGGACGGGCTCATCCCCGGGCTGTACGAGCACGATCACCGAGAAGATCACGACCATGAGAAGGGTCGTGGCCTTCATGGCGACCATCGCGAGCAGCAGCAGGCCGGCCCCGAACAGCCGGCCCCGGGTCGGCCGGCCGGTGACCAAGAGCACGTAGACGGCCAGCTGGAGGAGCATGGCGGGAATCTCGGGCACGGCCATACGGCTCAGCATGACCAGGTCCACTTCGAACGTGAGCAGGGCCAGCGCGACCAGCATCGCCGACGGCGCCAGCACGCGACGCAAGCCCAGCCAGAAGAGCACCAGGATCGCGCTGCCCGAAACGGCCGTGAGGAGCCGGCTGCTCCAGAGGCTCACGCCGAGCAGCATGAAGGTGAGGTAGCTTCCGGCCTGGAATAGCGGCGCGACAAGAAGGTGAACGAGCCAGTCGGTGTTCGTGAGATGACCGAAGAGCGCCATCTCGCGGGCGTGGGCCACCCAGCGGCCCTCGTCCGTGATGTAGCCGATCCACGCGTAGTAGTCGGGGTCGGCGTCGAGATACAGGAACCGGAGCAGGATCCCGGTGAGCACCACCCCGACTACGAGGACCTGGACACCGGCCCTCCCCGGCCGTGCCGGGACCGTCATGGTCTCGAGGCGGGCGTGGACCGGCTCAGGAGCGTCCTGCCGCCCGCTGCCTCAGGTCCGCTAGCCAGTTGTAGGCGGCGCTCACGAAGAAGCCGAGGGCGAACCCCACCGCGAATCCCCAGGCGAATCCGATCAGGCTACCGAGAAAGGATACCCGGTAGCCGATGAAGTACTGGCCGAGCAACGACAGGTGGGGGCCGACCACCCGGCCGCCCTTGAGGACCAGCCAGATGGTGGCGGTGAAGACGATCAGGCCGAGGACCAGTCCGGTGACGATGCCCTGGACGGTCGCGTTGAAGCGGACGATCCGCGTGACAAGCAGACGCTCGAGCGTGCGCGGGTCGTCCGTCCCGGTCTCCATGGCTTCCCTTTACACGAACTCGAGGAACCGGCGGAGCAAGTCGCGCTCGACTCGCCGACGGACAATCGCGATGTAGAGCAGGAGCACCGTGTTCCGGAGGAGCGCGAAGGTCCAGCCGAGCACTCCGCCCGCCACGAAGCCGTACAGCAGGCCGAGCACACCGCCCGACAGGGTCACAGTGTAGCCGGGAAAGTACTGCCCGAGCAACCCGAGCGTCGGGCCGACCACGGGTCCGCCCTTGAGGACGAGCAGCATCGTGGCCAAGAACAGCAGGAGGCCCCCGGCGGCACCGGTGGCCCCGGCGAGGGCGAGCCGGTCGAGCCGGGGGAAGTACTGGTCGAGCGCCGGACCGAGCGCCTTCTCGGTGACCTCCTCGTGGTATTCGGCTTCCGTGTTGACGCTCCAGAGATCATTGCGCTCGCCGAGGACGAGGTTCCGCACCGCGAGGATGCCGGTGAGCATCGCGTGGTCCTGATTGTTGTAGCGGTGGAGCCCATTGCGCCCCACCGTCTGCAGGTTCTCGAGGCCGTCCACGAACTCCCGCACGCGCACCATGCAGTCCGCATAGGTGGCGTCGTAGACCGGGTAAGCCTTGGGCACGCGGAAGACGCACCCGTCCTCGACGTCGGCTCGGGTCGCGAGGCCGATCGCCTCGAGCTCTCGTGCCCCCATCGCGATCAGCTCCTCGTCGGGAGTGTTCCAGAGCGTGTCGCCTTCCGAACAGAAGTACTCGAGACCCAGGCTGCTCTTGGAATGGTCCGGCACCATGTCCGGGCTCCAGTTGGCGAAGTTCTGGATCCGGCCGACGTTGACGGTGGACGAGTGCACGTAGATCCAGTTGTCCGGAAACAGGTCGCGTTTCCGCACGATCAGGCACACGGTGAGGAAGTCCCGATAGGTCAGGCGGCGCGCGGCCTCGGCGACCGGGGCGGGGACCGGCGGGGAGAGCTTCAGGACGAGCTCGGAGACCGGCATGCTCGAGATGAAATCGGTTCCGGAGATGGTCTCCTCCCGTCCGGCGCGGGCCACCACGATGGCATCGACCCGGTCGGCCGTCCGGCAGATCCGCACCACGTCGGAGTCCAGCCGGACGTGGCCTCCTTTCTCCTCGATCTCGGCCGCGACGGCCTCCCACATCATGCCCGGACCCAACCGCGGATAGTCGAACTCCTCGATCAGCGTCTTGATGGTGTGCCGGGGTTTGAGGAACATCGTGAGCAGCACGGTCCGGAGGGACAGGCCCTTGATCCGTTGAGCGGCCCACTCGGCGCGGAGCTCCGAGCAGGGAATTCCCCAGACCTTCTCGGTATAGGTCTTGAAGAAGATCGAGAAGAGTCGGTAACCGAAGCGATTCGTGACCCACTGCTCGAACGTGTCCTCCCGTCGGTGCGGGCGGATCTGCCAGCGCAGGTAGCTCAGGATCACGAGGATTGCCTGCCAGACCCCGAGGCCGAGCAGCGCGTTGAACGGCTTGAGGGGATAGTGGAAGAATCGGTTGTTGTAGAAGATCCGCGACAAGCGCGGGCGACGAAGGAACTCGCCACCCAGCACTTCCTGCCAGATCTTGTTTACCTCGTCCACCTTGGTGAAGAACCGATGCCCTCCCATGTCGAAATGGAAGCCCTTGTAGTTGACCGTGCAGGCGAGGCCGCCGACCCGTGGGGTCTTTTCGACGACGGTGGGGTGGTGCCCGAATTTGAGCATCTCGCGGCCCGCGGTGAGTCCCGCCGGGCCACCGCCGATGATGACGATCTTTCGCTGGGCTGGAGAGTCGGTCATGAGACATCCTTCACGGGCGTCACCCCCTCGAACAGATCGACCTCGGCCAGGCCGATGCGGGGACGCGGTTGGGCGAGAGTGAAGAGATCGGTGCCGCCGAGATACCGCGAGAGCGTCCAGGCGGCCCGCCTCGTGGGCCCGGTCGGCCCCAGCTGACTCCGATGACAGGTGCTCGCGGCCTGCCGGCGCGCGACGACCCGGCCCGACAGTCGGATCCGCGCGTGCACCGGAAAG
>DATFUK010000520.1:0-5736 GCA_035260865.1 Candidatus Methylomirabilota bacterium
GCGCGTCATCTACCAGGACGCGGTGGCCGCCGATCCCGCGACCGAGCGCGAGCTCAACGCCACCCGCGCCGACCTGGCGACCCTGCTGCGCGAGTCCGACTTCGTCACCCTCCATACCCCGCTCATCCCCGAGACCCGCCACCTGATCAACGCCGACTCCCTTCGGACCATGAAGAAGACCGCGTACCTGATCAACGCATCACGGGGCCCGGTGGTGGACGAGGCGGCGCTGGTCCAGGCCCTCAGCGAGGGCCGGATCGCGGGCGCGGGTCTCGACGTCTTCGAGGAGGAGCCCGTGGTGCATCCGGGGCTCATCGGGCTCTCCAACGTCGTGCTGGCTCCCCACATCGGCAGCGCCTCGAACGAGACCCGTCTCAAGATGGCGACGCTCGCGGTGGAGAACTGCCTGGCCGTGCTCGAGGGCAAGACCCCGCCCACGCCGGTCAACCCCGAGGTCCTCAAGCGCGCCTAGCCGTGGACCTCCTGCTCCTCGACCGGGTCAGCAAGCGCTTCGGCGCGGCCGGCCCGCCCGCGGTGGACGGCCTCTCCCTCCGGGTGAGCGAGGGCGAGATCCTCGCGCTGCTCGGCCCGTCCGGCTGCGGCAAGACCACCACGCTGCGCCTCATCGCCGGCCTCGAGAGCCCCGACGCGGGCACCATCACCCTGCGCGGGCAGATCGTGGCCGGGCCCGGGCGCGCCGTCCCACCGGAGGAGCGCGGGGTCGGCATCGTCTTCCAGGACTACGCGCTCTTCCCTCACCTGACCGTCGCCGACAACGTGGCCTTCGGCCTGCCGCGCGCGGCCCGGCGGAGTCGCGTCGAGGCGGTCCTCGAGCTGGTCGGGCTCGGCGGCTTCGGCCCGCGCTACCCGCACGAGCTCTCGGGCGGCCAGCAGCAGCGCGTGGCCCTGGCGCGGGCGCTCGCCCCCGCCCCGGCCCTGTTGCTGCTCGACGAGCCCTTCTCGAACCTGGACGCGGATCTCCGGGCCCAGATGCGCGACGAGGTGGAGCGCATTCTCCGGACGAGCGGCACCACCGCGGTCTTCGTCACCCACGACCAGGAGGAGGCCTTCACCCTGGCCGATCGCGTGGGCGTGCTCCTGGCCGGGCGCATCGAGCAGCTCGCGCCTCCGCAGGAGCTCTACCATCGGCCCGCCACCCGGTTCGTGGCCGCCTTCGTGGGCGCCGCCGACTTCCTCCCCGGCGTGGTGAGCACCCAGGGCATCGTGACCGAGGTGGGGACGTTCGCCAACGTGGATCAGCTCGCGGCGGGCGCCCGCGTCGACGTGATGATCCGACCCGACGACATCACCTTCGTGCCGCAGGCCGACGGCACCGGCACCATCACCCGCCGCTATTTCCGCGGCTCGGAGACGGTGTACTGCATCCGCCTGCCCTCGGGCGACCGGGTCCACTCGTCCCAGCCCTCGGCCTCGGTGCTGCCGACCGGCATGCGGGTCCGCGCCGAGGCCCACGTCCTCCACGTGGTGGCGTTTAGCTCGGAGGGAGGCTGAGCCCCGCTTCCGAACCTCCCCCCAAAGACGGGTTGCGCGGGCGTAGCCGCGCTCGAAGCGGCCGGCCGGGGCAGTCCTCGGCCTACTTGCGCGAGGTTAGCCGGATCAGCAGCACTACCGGCAGCAGCCCCACCGCCACCAAGGTCAGCGCGGGCACCGCCGCCTCCTGCCACATCGACTCCGCGGTGCGCTCCCAGATCTCCACCGCGAGTGTATTGAGCCCGAACGGACGCAGGAGCAGCGTGGCCGGCATCTCCTTCATGGTCTCGACGAAGACGAGCGCGACCGCGGTGAGCAGCCCGCCCCGCATGAGCGGCAGGTGCACACGGCGAAGCGCCGAGCCCGCCCGGGCGCCCAGGACCCGCGCCGCGTCGTCGAGGCTCGGTGGGATCTTGCCGAGGCTCGCGTCCACCGTCTGCAGGCCCACCGCGAGAAAGCGCACCACGTAGGCCAGGACGAGGCCGGCCGCGGAACCGGTGAGCAGCAGGCCCAGGGGCCGGCCGAGAACGCGCTCCAGCGAAGGCACCAGCGCGTGGTCGGCCCAGGAGAGCGGCAGCAGCACGCCCACCGCGATCACCGCGCCCGGCAGCGCGTAGCCCATCGAGACGAGCTGGGCGGCCACGCGCACGGTGGCGGTGCCGTGGAGCCGGCCCGCGTAGGCGAGGAGCACCGCGAGGACGGAGGCCACCGCGGCGGTCACGCCCGCCAGCGCGCACGTGCTCCAGAGCAGCGCGGCGAAGTCGGGGGCCACGTGCCGCGCGCGGATCGCGGTGATCGCCCACCACGCGAGCTGGCCCACCGGGAGCAGGAACGCGAGCCCGAGCACGCCGACGCAGACCCCGGTCGCGGCCGCGGCCCGCCACCCGGCGAGGCGCACCGGCTCCGCCACCGGCCGGCGCCGGTCGCCCTGCGTGAAGCGGGCGCGGCCTCGCGAGCGTCGCTCGAGCAGGAGCAGGCCCGCCGCGAAGAGGAGCAGCACGCTGGCGAGCTGAGTGGCCGCGATGCGGTCGAACATCCCGTACCAGACCCGGTAGATCGCCTCGGTCAGCGTGCGATAGCCGAAGCTCGCGACGGTGCCGAAGTCGGCGAGCGCCTCCATCATCGCGAGCGCCACCCCCGCCACCAGGGCCGGGCGGGCCAGGGGCACGGTGACGCGCATGAACGCGCCGGCGCGCGAGCGCCCCAGCATCCGGGCGGTCTCGACGGAGGCGGCGCCCTGCTCGCGGAAGGCCACGCGCGCGAGCAGGTACACGTAGGGATAGAAGACCAGCGTCATCATGACCACCACGCCCGCGTAGGAGCGGATCTCGGGCAGGCGGGCGCCGGGGCCGAGCCAGCGGCGCATCTCGACCTGCAGGGGCCCCGCGTATTCGAAGAGGCCGATGAACGCGAAGCCGATCACGTAAGCCGGGACGGCCAGTGGCAGGATCAGCGCCCACTCGAGCGCGCCGCGGCCGGGGAAGCGGTGGTGCACGACGAGCCAGGCGAGCCCGCCCCCCACCACGAGCGTGCCGGCGCCGACGCCGGCCAGCAGCAGCAGGGTCTGGCCCACCAATTCGAGGAGCTGGGTGCGCCAGAGATGGAGCCACACGTCGCCCGCGGGAGCCGCGAGGGAGGAGACGACGGCCGCGATGGGCACCGCGAGCACCACCGCGATGGACACCGCGAGCCAGGTCCACAGGGACGGTCCCGCCGGCCGCAGGGCGAGCCCGCGGCCGGCGGGGACGATGGTCACGCGCGGGGGGCCGCCACCCGGCTTACTTGTAGCCCGCCCGATCCGCCAGCTTCGTCGCGGCCGCCTGGAACTCGCCGGCCGCCGCGATGTTGGTGTCGTCCTGCTTGAACTTGCCCCACCCGGCGATGAGCGAGTTCACGCCGGCCTGCGGGTTCGCCGGGTACTCGAAGTTGGAGTCGGCGAACATCTGCTGGGCCTCGGGGCTCGTGAGGAACTCGATCAGCTTGATCGCTTCGGCGCGGTTCTTCGCGTGGGTGGTGACCCCCGCGCCCGAGATGTTCACGTGCGTCCCGGTCGTCTGCTGGTTGGCCCAGAAGGCGGCCACCGGGAACGCGGCGTCCTTGGCGAGGATGCGCCCGAGGTAGTACGTGTTGGTCAGCGCCACGTCGCACTGCCCGGCCGCGACCGCCTCCAGGATCTTGGTGTCGCCCTGGATCAGGGTGGGGTTGTTGGCGACCCAGCCCTTCACCATGGTCTCCGCCTTCGGCTCGCCGTACCGCTTGATCATGGTGGCCAGCAGCGACTGGTTGTAGATGTGGGTCGAGCTCCGCAGGCAGAGCCGCCCCTTCCACTTCGGATCGCCGAGCGCCTCGTAGGTGGAGAGCTCTTCCGGCTTCACCTTCTTGGTGTTGTACATGATGGTGCGGGCGCGCACCGTGAGCCCGACCCAGCGGCTCTCCGGATCGCGCAGGTGGGCGGGGACGTTGGCCTGGATCTCGGGCGAGTCGACCTTGCCGAGCAGCCCCGCCCGCGCCGCGTTCCACAGGTTGCCCGCGTCCACGCTGATCAGCACGTCAGCCGGCGTCTTGTCGCCCTCGGCCTTCAGCCGCTCGAAGAGCGGGCCCGCGTCGCCCCCGAAGCTCTTCACGACGATGCCGGTCTTCTTGGTGAAGGCCTCCATCGCGGGCTCCTGCCCGTAGTGGGCGCGCGCCGAGTACACCATCACCTCCGCGCTCTCGCCCGTCGCGGCCAGGCCCGGGGCGGCCAGGCCGAGCGCCACCGCCAGGATCCGGGCTCCGCCTCGTCTCGTCTGCCGTCTCGCCATGCTGGTCTCTCCCTCGCGGTGCCGTGGTGGGTGGTGCGGGGAGTGAGGCTACCCTAATCATCCAAGTGTGTCAAACCTAAACCCTGAGCGGCGGCGGTCGGCCGGATGCGGCTAGAATGGCCCCCGTGGACCCGCAGCTCTGGGCCTTCCTGCTGGTGGCGACCCTGCTCGCGGTGACGCCGGGCGCCGACACCCTGCTCGTGGCGCGCAACGTGCTCGGGCGCGGCCGGACGGCCGGGCTCGCGACCATCGCCGGGATCGCCGCGGGCTGCTTTGTCCACGCCACGCTCTCCGCGGTCGGGGTCTCGCTCATCCTGGTTCGCTCGGCCGAGGCCTTCCACGCGCTCAAGTGGGCCGGCGCGGCCTATCTCGTGATCCTCGGCGTCCAGTCGATCCGGCGGTGGTGGCGGGCGGACGACGCGGCCCCGGCCGCCGCGACGGCGGGCCCGGAGCGGCCGGGATCCCGGCGGTTGCGGTCCTTCCTCGAGGGTCTGCTCACGAACGTGCTGAACCCGAAGGTGGGGCTCTTCTACCTGGCCTTCCTGCCCCAGTTCATTCGGCCGGGCGAACCGGTGTTCGCGCGGTCGCTCCTCCTGGGCGGGCTGCACGTCGGCATCGGGGTCGTCTGGCTCTCGCTGCTGTCGTTCTCGCTCGTGCGGATCCGTCCGCTGGTCGAGAGCCGGCTCTGGCGGGCCCGGCTCGAAGGCGCGAGCGGGGCGGTGCTGATCGCGCTCGGGGTCAGGCTGGCTGCCGAGCGGCGCTGAGGCCCGCGATCCGCCCGAGGCGGCGGCCGAGCCGCTCGAGGCGGTGCTCGAACGAGGCCTGGACGCGGGCGGAGGCGCGGTGCCGCCGGGCGAGCGCGAGGGCCTCCTCCACGACCTCCCGCGCCGCCGCGAGATCGCGCCGGCGATGCTCGTGGACCTTGGCGATCTCCTCCCACGGGCGCGGATCGAACTCCCGCGGCGAGCGGGCCGCCGCCTCCCAGAGCGCGCGCGCCTCGTCCCATCGCGCCAGCCGCTTCTCGCGGTGGGCCAGCCGCAGGAGCATGCGCTCGCGCGACGGGGTGGGCAGGCCGGTGTCGAGCGCCAGGCGGTAGCAGGCCAGGCTTCGCTCCGGCTCGGCCGCCTCGAGCATCCGCCCGAGGCCGGCCAGCGCTTCCGGATCGAGCTCGGGATGCGGCGCGCGCGCCACCGCGTCCGCGACCCAGCCGGTCAGCGCGGCCAGCGACAGGATATCGTGCCGGTTGTGCTCGAACACCCGCGGCAGCTCGTCCGGTCGCTTCCGCCGCAGGTACTCGAAATAGACGGTGGGGATCAGGGCGCCCGGCAGGTCGTCGTCGCGGAGAAACCCGAGCACATCCTGCTCGACCGTCCCGAGCCGGCAGTCGGCGAGGCGCGCGCTCCAGAGCCGACGCGCGGGGCCGAGCAGGTCCACGTGGAAGACG
>DATFUK010000521.1:0-3113 GCA_035260865.1 Candidatus Methylomirabilota bacterium
GCGCCCGCCGAGGAGTTGGACGCGACGCCCGACTACGAGGTGGACCGGCTCGACTCGATCGCCGACAAGCTGGGGATCTAGACCCGGGTCATCTCGCTGGACATCACGCGGCGGAGCGTCCTGGGGCGCCGGGCGGGGTCAGGACGATCCGCTCGCTGCGAACCGGGACTTACTTCTTGGCCAGCCGCTTCCGCTTCACGTAGGCCCAGATCTTCTTGGTCATCTCCGAGGGACCGATGGGCGTGGAGCCCATGACCTTCTCCAGGGTATCGTCGCAGCCCTTGAAGTTGATGGAGTAGCCTCCAAACGCCAGCTTCTTCTTGGCCATTCGTCATTCCTCCCTCGTTAGGTTTAGTGGGGGTCCTGCCCGGCGCCCCCCGAAACGGCCGAGGGTATTATGGCCGGACTCCGAGGGAGAGAAAAGCGAAAAATACAATCCCTGGGGGGTCTCCACGAGGGAAAGACTACCCCGTGGGGGTATACCCCTGGGGGGTCCCCCTCCCCCTCAGCGGCGCCCCGCGAAGGCCGGCATCACGTCGCGCGCGAACCAGCGGAGCTGCTCCTTGAACTCGGCGGGCGGGAGCCCTTCGGCCCAGTGGATCATGCACTGATCGAGGCCCGGGTAGCGGGCTTCCATCTCGCGGATCGTGTCGATCACCTCGGACGGACGGCCCACCAGCCACGCCTTCTGCTCGACGCCGTCGCGCAGGCTCGGGATGCGGGAGGGCGCGCCCGGCGTTCCCCACGCCCGGCCCTCCTCGTCGGCGTAGCGCACGAAGCCGAAGGGCGCGAACCACTTGTAGCGCTCGTCGTGGGCGGGCTCGAGGCGGCGGATCGCCTCCTCGCGGGAGTCGGCCAGGTAGAGGCCCACGCCCCAGCAGAGATCCTCGCCGAGCGCCTTGGGCCGCCCGTGGCGCACGCAGGCGTCCCGGTAGGCGCGCGCGACCTGGTCGAGCACCTTCTCGCCGTTGAGCGTGACCATCGCCTTGAGCCCCATGCGGGCCATGTAGTCGATGGTCTTGCCGCTCGCGATCGGCATCCAGATCTCGACGGGCCGGTGGATCGGGCGCGGCACGCAGGTGACCTCGCGCAGCCGGTAACCCCGGTAGTCCACGTCGGGCGGGATCACGTAGTGCTTGCCGCGATGGCTCCAGGACTCCTCGTTGAAGCACTTCAGCAGCACCTCCATCTGCTCCTCGAACAGCTCCCGGTTGGCCGCCGCGTCGAGCAGCGGCGCCCCGAGGGACTCGACCTCGCGGGTGTGGTAGCCGCGGCCCACGCCCATGATCACGCGCCCGTCGGTGACGATGTCGGCCATGGCGTAGTCCTCGGCCAGGCGCACCGGGTGCCACATCGGGAGGATGTTGAAGGCGCAGCCGAGCTTGAGACGACGCGTCTGGGTGGCGAGCCACAGGGAGAGCTGCACGAGGTTCGGCAGCACCTCGTAGCCTTCCTTCTGGAAGTGGTGCTCGGCGGTCCACAGGCAGTAGTAGCCGAGCTCGTCCATGAGCTGGGCGACCTCCTTGGAGGTCTGGAACGCCTCGATCAGGCGCTCGTTCGGATACACGCGCTGATCCGAGGGCGTGCCGTCCATGCCGACCTTGTCGAGCTCGATCTGCCCCACGTAGAGGACCGAGAATTTCGTGATCACTTGGCTCTCCAGCCTCCGTCGACCACCATCGCGTGGCCCGTGATGTAGCCCGCCTCGTCGGAGGCCAGGTAGCAGACCGCGGAGGCGATCTCCTCCACCGTCCCGCGACGCCCAGCCGGGGCGATGGCGCGCACCGCCGCGTCGTCCACCGCGACGCCGCGACCGCTCATGTCGGGCACGCCGGGCCCCAGGATCTGCTGGGAGTGGGCGCGGAGCCCGGTCAGGATCGGCCCGGGGCAGACCGCGTTGATCGTGATGCCGCGGGCCGAGTAGGTCACCGCCATCTGGCGCGTGAGGCCGACCACGCCGTGCTTGGACGCGACGTAGGCCGCGCCGCCGCCGGTACCGTTGAGCCCGGCCACCGAGGCCATGTTGATGATGCGCCCGCGTCCGCGCGGGAGCATCTCGGTGAGGGCGCGCTTGCAGCCGAGGAAGACGCCGGTCAGGTTGATGCCGATCACCCGGGCCCACACCGCCTCGTCGGTCTCGTCCACGCTGAAATACCCGTCGAGGATACCCGCGTTGTTCACCATGATGTCGAGCGCGCCGAGCTGGCTCACCGCGGTGGATACCGCGCGATCCACGTCCGCGGCCGCGCTGGTGTCCGCCTGCACGCCGAGCGCCTTGCCGCCCGCGCCCATGAGCAGGCTCGCCGTCTCCTTGGCGCTGGCGCCGTCGATGTCCACCGCCGCCACCCGCGCGCCGCGGGCCCCCAGCGCCTGCGCGATCCCGCGCCCGATCCCCGATCCCGCCCCCGTCACCACCGCCACCTTGTCCTGAAGATCCACCGTTCTCTCCCGAATGGGGTCAGGTCTTGAAATGCGACATTTGCCGCAGTGCGATGTCGTATTTCAAGACCTGACCCCGGTCTAGATGGCCAGGGCGTAGCCGTCGCGGCGGGGGTCGGCGCCGGCCATGAGGGCACCCGACTCCGGGTCGCGCGCGATGCCCTGCCCGCCGCCCACCACCCACGACCAGTCGTCGATGGTATTGATCTGGTGCCCGCGCCGGCTGAGCTCCGCGCGGGTCGCCTCGGAGACGCGCGACTCGGCGTCGACCAGGCGGTCGCGATAGGCGCGGATACGTGGTGCCTCGATCGCCTCTTGGAGGTTGAGCCCGAACTCCAGGAAGTTGAGCAGCATCTGCGGCTGGGTCTGCAGGATGCCGTAGGAGCCGGGCGTGCCGATGCTAAGCATGAAGGCGCCGTCCTGGAAGACCTGGGTCGGCGACATCATGGTGCCTGCCTTGCGCCCCGGCTTCACCACGTTGGGCGAGGCCGGATCGCGGTCACTCCACTTGAGGATATTGTTCAGCACGAGCCCGGTGCCCGGCACCGCGAAGCCCGAGCCGAACGGCCCGCCGAGCGTCTGGGTCACCGAGACCACGTTGCCCTCGGCGTCGGCGCAGGCGAAGTGCGTCGTCTGCTCGTTCTCGAAGCGCGCCGGATGTCCCTCGCTGATCT
>DATFUK010000522.1:0-2370 GCA_035260865.1 Candidatus Methylomirabilota bacterium
GGTGCCGACCGCCGTGCCCGTGAAGAGGCTCGCGGGAAAGAGTGAGAACGCCTTGCCGCGCGCGACCTGGCTGATCTCGGTGCCGTACACCTGCAGCGTGGTGTGCAGGCCGACGAAGCCCAGGCCGAGCAGCAGCATTGCCGCCGCGAACACCGGCCAGGGGCCGTCCGGCACCATCATGAGCATCGCCACGCCCATGATGAGCCCGCCCCAGGCCGCGAGGCCCCGCTCGGAGAGCCGCGCCCGCGAGCGTCCCATGACGACGCCGCCCACCATGGTGCCGACGCCGAAGAGCGCGAAGAGCAGGCCGACCCCGAGCTGGCTCAGCCCGTACTGGGAGGTGGCGTAGATACCGAGGTAGGCCACCGTCCCCGAGAGGAGGAAGCCCTCCGCGAAGATCGAGAAGTAGACCAGGCGGCCGAAGGGATCCGTCAGGAAGTCGCGGAAGCCGGCCACCGGCGGGACCTCGCCCGGGGGCCGCTCGGGCTTGCCGGGAGGCAGGCGCCACAGCAGCGCCGAGGGCACCAGCGCGACCAGCGCGTAGCCGATCAGCATCGCTCGCCACGAGACGAAGTACGCGACCAGGCCGCCGATGGCGGCGGAGAAGGCGAACCCCGCCGAGGTCACGATCGAGAAGCGGGCGACCATCACCCGGCGCTGCGCGTACTCGACGGTGTCGCCGATGTAGACGAGGGTGAGCGGGATGACCGCGCCCGCGAACGCGCCCGCGAGCAGGCGCACCACGATGAACTGCCAGGTGGTGACGCACAGGGCGGAGAGCGCGGTGCATACGCTGAACCCCAGCGCGGCCACCCGGATCACCGCGACCCGCCCGTGGCGATCGGAGAGCGGGCCGTACGCGAGCTGGCCCGCGCCGTAGGCGAAGGCGTAGCTGGTCATGGCGAGCCCGATCGAGCCCGCGGTGGCGCGCAGCGACTCCGTGATGGACGGCAGCACCGGCGCGACGATCCGCAGATCCACCGCGACCAGGAAGGCGAGGAGGAAGAGCAGGGCGAGCGCATTCATCCAGGTCCGATCATGCGTAGAGCAGGAACGGCCGGCGAGCCCGCTTGAAGGCGGCCAGATCGCCCCGCCAGGAGGCCTCCATGCGCGACAGGGACGTGCCGGCCTCGATGGCCCGGCGGATCCGGTCGGTGCCCGCGATGAGATCGATGGGGAGCTTCTTCCACTGGAACTCGTAGGGCGGCCGCTTCCAGCGGAACCCGCGCGGGGCCTGCCGCCGGGCCTCGATGATCAGGGCCAGGTAGGCCGCGTAGGACCGGAAGCGATCCCAGTCGGTCACGTGCACCTGCACGCCCTCGCAGGTGCGCCGCGCCCACTTGTGGAACATGGGCTCGAAGGCGGCGGGGCGGAAGGTCACCCCGGGCAGCCCGCGGCGCTCGAGCGCGGCGGCCAGCTTCGCGCCGTCGAGGTAGGGTGCGCCGACCCACTCGAAGGGCCGCGTGGTGCCGCGCCCCTCGGAGAGATTGGTGCCCTCGAGCAGGCAGCCGCCTGGATAGACGCGCGCGGTGTCGGGGGTCGGCATGTTGGGCGACGGCGCCACCCACGGCAGCTCGGTGTCCTCCCAGAGCATCTCGCGGCGCCAGCCCCTCATCGGCACCACCGTGAGGTCGCAGCCGAGCGCCTGCGTCTCGTTGTGGTAGGCGGCCAGCTCCGCGATCGTCATGCCGTGGCGGATCGGCAGCGGGTAGAGCCCCACGAACGAGGCGAAGGCCGGATCGGCCCAGTTGCCCTCGAGCTGCTCGCCGCCCAGCGGGTTCGGCCGGTCCAGCACGATCACCGGCTTGCCCTCGCGCGCGCACACCCGCATGGCCAGCACGGTGGTCCACGCGAAGGTGTAGTAGCGCGCGCCCACGTCCTGGAGGTCCACCACCAGGACGTCGAGGTCGCGCAGCATCGCGGGAGTCGGCTCGAGACGGTTGCCGTAGAGGCTGTGCACGCGGAGCCGGCGCGAGCGGTCGAACCCGGTGCCGATGTGCGCGTGGTCCTGGGCCACGCCGGCCAGCCCGTGCTCGGGGGCGAACAGCGCGGCGAGGCGCACCCGGCGCATCCGCCGGATCACGTCCGCCGCGTGGGTGAGATCGCGCGTGACCGACGCGGGATGGCAGAGCAGGCCGACGCGGCGGCCGGCCAGCAGCGAAGCCAGGCGGCCGCCGAGGACGTCGAGGCCGGAGCGGACGCTGGTCACGCGTGCGCCGGCAGCTCGACCACGCCGCCGCCGACCACCGACAGCTCGCCGTCCTGGTTGTGGGCCGACTGCTCGATCTCGACGAGATGGCGCCCGTCCTCGACGCGCTTGCCGGTGACGCGGCCCTCGATGATCAGATAGTCGCCCTCCGGGTTGTGGCG
>DATFUK010000523.1:0-5049 GCA_035260865.1 Candidatus Methylomirabilota bacterium
CGCCACAACCCGGAGGGCGACTATCTGATCATCGAGGGCCGCGTCACCGGCAAGCGCGTCGAGGACGGGCGCCATCTCGTCGAGATCGAGCAGTCGGCCCACAACCAGGACGGCGAGCTGTCGGTGGTCGGCGGCGGCGTGATCGAGCTGCCGGCGCACGCGTGATGGGCGTCCGCCCCGGCCTCGAGGTGCTGGCCGGGCGTCTGGGCTCCCTGCTCGCGGGAAAGCGGGTGGGGCTGCTCGCCCACCCCGCGTCGGTGGCGCGCGATCTCACCCACGCTGCCGACGTGATCCGGAAGATGCGGCGGGTGCGTCTGACCGCGCTGTTCGGGCCGGAGCACGGCCTCGGCGGCGTCGTGCAGGACCATGTGCACGTCGGCGCCGAGTACGACCGCAGGCGCCGGGTGCCGGTGTACAGCCTCTACGGCAATCGGCGCCTCGCGCCGACTCCCGCCACGCTGCGCGGCATCGACGTCCTGGTGGTGGACCTGCAGGACGTGGGCGCCCGCTACTACACCTACGCGTGGACCACCGTGCTGACCATGCAGGTGTGTGCGCGGGAGGGCAAGCCGGTGATCGTGCTCGACCGGCCGAACCCGCTGGGCGGCGAGCAGCTCGAGGGCAACGACGCCGATCCGCGCTTCGCCTCGTTCGTCGGCCTGTACCCGCTGCCGATCCGCCACGGCCTGACGATCGCGGAGCTGGCCGCCTACCACAACGAGACGCAGGCGCTCGGCTGCGACCTCACGGTGGTGCCGATGGCCGGCTGGCGCCGCGAGATGCTGTGGGAGGACACCGAGCTGCCGTGGGTGGCCCCCTCGCCCAACATGCCGACGCCGGACACCGCGCGCGTCTATCCGGGCGGCTGCCTGCTCGAGGGCACCAACCTCTCGGAGGCGCGCGGCACCACGCGGCCCTTCGAGTGGGTGGGCGCGCCGTACCTGGATGGGCCAAAGCTGGCCGCCGCGCTCGAGCGTCGCGGCCTGCCCGGGGTGCGGTTCCGCCCCATCACCTTCGAGCCGATGTTCCAGAAGTGGGCGCGACGCGCCTGCCATGGTGTGCAGGTGCACGTGACCGACTGGGACCGCTTTCGCTCCTACGCGGCCTACGTGGCCCTCATCGCGGAGGCGCGCCGGCAGGCCCCGCGCGGCTTCCGCTGGAAGCGACCGCCCTACGAGTACCAGTGGAACAAGCAGCCCATCGATCTCATCGCGGGCACCGACCGGATCCGCCGGGCCATCGAGGCCGGCACACCGCTGTCGCGCCTTCAGGCCTCATGGCGGCCGGAGCTCGCCGCGTTCGCGCGGGCCCGGCGGCCGTACCTGCTCTATAAATGAGGGGCCCGATCACGCTCGGGGCCGGATGAATGCGCTCGGGCTGCTCTTCTTCCTGGGGTTCCTGGTCTCGGTGGACCTTCGCATCATCGGCCCGGTCATGCCGTCCATCGCAGACTCGCTGCGCGCCACCCCGGGCGCCATCGGGCTGGCGATGACCGCTTACGCCTTCGCGTACGGCGCCGGCCAGTTCGTCTACGGCCCGCTCTCCGATCGCCACGGGCGGGTCGCGGTCGTGCGCCTGGCCGCCCTCGGCTTCGGCGCGTGCACGGCGCTCTCCGCCCTGTGCGCCACCACCGGGCAGTTCGTCGCCGCGCGCCTGCTCGCGGGAGTCTTCGCGGGCTCGGTCATCCCGCTGACCCTGGTCCACATCGGCGACACGGTCGACTATGCCCGGCGGCACGCGATGGTGACCCGCTTCTCGGTGGTCACCTCGGCCGGCCTCGCCTTCTCGGCCGCGATCGGCGGGACGGTGGCGTACTTCGTCTCCTGGCGCGCCATGCTCATCGGCTACGCCCTGCTCGCCCTGGTGCCGGCCGCCCTGCTCTGGCGGGTCGACCCGGGGCCGCCGCCAAGCGCGGGGACCGAGGAGCCGGCGGCGAGCTATGCCGATTTCCTCTGCGATCCCTTCGCACGCCGGGTCTATGCCGGGATCTTCGCGGAGAGCTTCCTGCTCTCGGGCGCGGTGAGCTACCTCGGCGCCTACGCATTCACCCGCTACGAGATCAACCAGCTGAAGGTGGGCCTGCTGCTGGCCCTCTTCGGCGTGGGGACCATGGCCGGCGGGGCCCTGATGGCGCCGCTGCGGCGCCGCGTGTCCGAGCGCGGGCTGGCCGGCTGGGGCGGGGCGCTGATGGGCGTCGCGCTCCTGCTCTTGCTGATCCCTGCGGGCGGCTGGCCTCTCTTCGCGGCCGCGATGCTCCTGCTCGGCTGGGGCTTCGTCGGCCTGCACACCACGCTCCAGGTGTACGCCACCGAGATCAGCCGAGCCGCGCGCGGCAAAGCCTTCTCGCTGTTCCCGGCCAGCCTCAGCGCGGGCGCGGCGGCCGGTACCGCGGCGATGGGGCCGCTCGTGGACGCGGGCGCCACGCGGGTGATGCTGCTGATCTGTGGCGCCGGACTCATCGCGGTGGGCCTGGCCACCGCGCGCATCCGGCGCAGGAGGAGCGCATGAACATCGAATCCCCCGGTACCCTCGAATCCATGGTCGGCCGCCAGATGATCGTGGGGCTGCCCGGCCCCGATGCGACCGACGACGACCTGCGCCTGCTGCGCGACATCCACGCGGGCGGGCTGATGCTCTACCGGCGCAACTTCGAGACGCCCGAGCGCTTCCTTCGCTTCATCGCGCGGCTCGAGGAGGGGCTCGGCCGCCGGCTCCTGATCACCACCGATCACGAGGGCGGCCGCATCATCATGCTGAACAAGGGTGTCACCATCTTCCCGGACAACCTGACCGCGGGCACCGCGGGCGACGAGACGATGGTGGCGCGCCAGGGGCTGATCGAGGGGCGCGAGCTCCGGCGGCTCGGGGTGGACGTCAACTTCGGCCCGTGTCTCGACGTGCTCACCGAGCGCTACAGCCCGAACATCGGCATCCGCTCCTACGGCAAGGACCCGGCGCTGGTGTCTCGCCTGGGCGCCGCGCGCATTCGCGGCATGCAGGCGGGCGGCATCTCGGCCTGCGCCAAGCACTTCCCCGGCAAGGGGCACGCGCCGGTGGACGCGCACCTGGGCCTGCCCGTGATCGACTCCGACTGGGGCGACATGCACGCGCTCCACCTGCCCCCGTTCATGGCCGCGATGGAGGCGGGGGTGGACTGCATCATGACCTCGCATCCGCTCTACCCGAACCTCGATCCGGCCCCCGCGATGCCGGCCACCTTCTCGAAGCTGATCGTGGAGGACTACCTGCGCGGCCAGGTCGGTTACCGCGGCGTCATCGTGTCGGACGATCTGGAAATGGGCGCGATCGGCGCGCTCTGCCCGATCGGCGAGGCCACCGTGCGCACCGCCGCGGCCGGCCACGATCTCCTCCTGGTCTGCCACACCGCGCCCGCCCAGCGCGCGGCCTACGAGGCGGTGGTCGCGGCGTACCGCGACAAGACGCTGCCGGTCCGCGAGCTCGAGAAGAGCATGGCGCGGCTCGACGCGCTCGACGCGAGGCGGCCGGAGCGCGTCACCGGCGGGCCGCCCCGCGCGGAAGCCGACGGGGACCCGCTGGCCCGCGCGATGGCCGCGCGCGCGGTCACGGTGGTGGCGGCGCCGGACGCCGGATGGCGGCCCGCGCTCAACGGGCGCGTGCTCGCCATCTTCCCGCGCCTGTCCTCGCTCGCCGACCGCATCACGATCGAGCCGGTGATGCAGGACGAGCCGCGCTACCTGCGCGAGGCGATGGCGCCGCACGGCGTCCAGCCGGAGCCGCTGGTGGTGGGAGTGGAGCCGACCGCCGAGGAGATCGAGCGCGCGCGGAGCGCCGCCGCGGCCGCGGACGCCACCGTGCTCTTCCTCTACGACGCGCACCTCTACAAGTCGAACCGGGCGCTGCTGGACGCGGTGCAGGCCGGCGCGCGGAAGCTGGGCGTGGTCCTGATGCGCGATCCGTGGGACGCCGAGTTCCTCGCCCCCGGCGTGGCCGCGCTCACCGCCTACGGGTGGCGGCGCAGCCAGCTCGACGCGGTGATGGCGCGCCTGCTCACGTAGGCCCCTACTTCGCGACGATCATGTAGGTGGCGCGGCCGACGGCCACGAGCTTGCCCGCCGCGTCGGTGATGGTCGCCTCGCCGAACGCGATGGTACGGCCCCGTCGCAGGATCCGGCCCTCCGCGAAGACGTCGCCCGTGCTGGCGCCGATGAAGCTCACGTTCATGTCCAGCGTGGCCTGCCCCACCCCGCCCGCGGAGGCCTCGTGCATCGTCGCGAGCGCGCCGCCCACCGCCATGTCGGTCAGCGCGGCGTAGACGCCGCCGTGCACCGGCGCACCGAGGGCGTTGCGCAGCTCATCACGCACCGGCACCCGCAGGCGCACCTTGCCTTCGCTCGCCGCTTCCACCTCCACCCCCAGATAGCGCCAGAAGGAATTGTCGCGCGCGCGG
Organism: Candidatus Methylomirabilota bacterium; assembly: GCA_035260865.1. Taxonomy (GTDB): domain Bacteria; phylum Methylomirabilota; class Methylomirabilia; order Rokubacteriales; family CSP1-6; genus CAMLFJ01. The sequence goes on from DATFUK010000523.1 coordinate 4,430, forward strand.
GTGCGCACCCGCTCCAGCAGCTCGTCGCTCATGGTCTCCCGCGGGGCATGTCGGGTTGAACCGCCTCGTCCAGAGTCAGCCGCGGGCGGCCGGCGAAGTCTTCGCGGCGAATCGGGCAGTCGTCGAGATCGCACATCCGGCAGTAGATGCGATGGCAGGGATCGGTGTGGAGCGTCATCTCGCCCTCCACGCTCAGGTCCTTCATCACCCGCTCCCCCAGCGCCTCGGCCAGCTCGTGCGAGCGCTCCACCGACCAGAACTCGGGCACGACCAGGTGGGCGTCCACGTGGTGGAAGCGCCCGGAGCGGATCGCGCGCAGATGATGAACGCGGATCACGCCCTGGCCCAGGTGGGGCTGCAGCACGGTCAGGAGACGATCCAGGAGGGCCGGGTCTTCCTCGTCGAGGAGTCCGGCGGCGGCCTGGCGGATCAGGCGCACCCCCGTCCACATGAGGTTGAGCGCCACCACCGCCGCCACCACCGGATCGAGCAGCATGATCCCGGTGATCCGGACCAGCAGCAGGCCGATCACGATGCCCGCGCTGGTGTAGAAGTCGGCCAGCACGTGCCGGCCGTCCGCGATCAAGGTCAGCGAGTCGTAGTGGCGGCCGGCGCGGATG
>DATFUK010000524.1:0-2044 GCA_035260865.1 Candidatus Methylomirabilota bacterium
GGCACGCTCGACAGCGAGCGGACCCAGGTGGTGATGGAGAGCCTGCTGCAGCGCATCGTGGACACCGGGGCCTCGATCGCCATCGTCGACATCACCGGCGTGCCCACCGTGGATACCCTCGTGGCCCAGCATCTGCTCAAGACGGTGGGGGCGGCGCGCCTGATGGGCGCGGAGTGCATCATCAGCGGCATCCGACCCCAGATCGCCCAGACGATCGTGCACCTGGGCGTCGACCTCGGCAACGTCGCCACCAAGGCCACGCTCGCCGACGCGCTCGTGCTCGCGATGGGGCGCGTGGGCAGCACCGTGACGCGAAGCGGCCCCCGTGCTTGACGGCAAGCCGCCGACCGAGCGCATCCCGATCCTGAAGTTGGGGGAGTTCCTGCTGGTCACCATCCAGGTGGAGATGCACGACCGGCTGGTCATGACCCTGCAGGACGAGCTGACCCAGCAGATCGTCCGGCATCGGGCCCGAGGGGTGCTCATCGACATCTCGGCACTGGAGATCGTCGACTCCTTCATCGGCCGCGCGCTCGCCAACATCGCCAGCATGTCGCGCATCCTGGACGCGGAGACCGTGGTGGTGGGCATGCGGCCCGCGGTCGCCATCACCCTGGTCGAGCTCGGGCTAAACCTGGACGGAGTTCGCACCGCGCTGAACGCGGAGAAGGGCATGGCTCTGATCCGCCGCCGGCTCGGCCCGGGCGGGGGGCTCGATGCCCACGGTTCGTGAAGAGACGCTGGACGTGCACTCCGACGAGGACGTCGTCCGCGTCCGGCAGGTCACGCGCCAGTGGGCGGTGGGCCTGGCCTTCAGCCTGGTCGACCAGACCAAGATCGTGACCGCAGCGAGCGAACTGGCGCGCAACACCCTGGTCCACGGCGGCGGGGGCTCGACGCGGATCGAGGAGCTGGTGGAAGGAGCGCGCCGGGGGTTACGGCTCACCTTCGAGGACAAGGGGCCCGGCATCGCGGACCTTCCGCAGGCGCTTCGCGACGGCTACACCACCGGCGCCGGCCTCGGTCTGGGCCTGGGCGGGGCGCGGCGATTGTCGAGCGAGTTCGACATCACCTCCGCGGCCGGCCAGGGCACGCGCGTCCGCATAACGAGATGGAAATGATCGTCGCGCGCACGCCGCTGCCGTTCGCGATCACCGAGCCGAGCCAGGTGGGCGAGGCGCGCCGCCAGATCCTGGGCCTCGCCGGCCTGGTGGGGCTCGACGCGGGCGAGCAGGGCCGGCTCGCGCTCGTGGTCAACGAACTGGGGAGCAACCTGGTCAAGCACGCGGGCGGCGGCGAGCTGCTCGTGCGCGCGCTCGAGGCGCCCGGGGCGATCGAGGTGCTCGCGCTGGATCGGGGCGCCGGCATGGCGAGCGTCGCCGAGTGCTTCCGGGATGGATACTCCACCGCGGGCAGCCCGGGCACCGGGCTGGGGGCGGTGGACCGTCTCGCGTCGCTCATGGACGTGTATTCGGCTCAGCCCGGCGGTACCGCGATCCTGGCGCGGGTCGACGCGCACGGCCGGCGCGAGGCGCGCGCTCTCCCGGTGCAGGCCGGGGGGGTGAGCGTGCCGAAGACGGGCGAGGACGTCTGCGGGGACGGCTTCTCGGTGGCTGCCGATGCCGCGTGTCCGGCCGTGATGGTCGTCGACGGCCTCGGCCACGGGCCCGGGGCCGCGGACGCCGCCCGCCTCGCGGTCGCCTGCTTCGAGTCCGCGCCGGAGCGGCCGCCCGCCGAGCAGGTGGCGGTGATCCATGACGCGCTCCGCGGGAGCCGGGGCGCCGCGGTGGCGGTGGCGCGCATCGACCCGGCCCGGGGCGTGGTCGCCTACTCGGGGATCGGCAACATCGGGGGGGCGATCGTCGCGGGCGACGCGACCCGGCACCTCGTCTCCGGTAACGGTACCGCCGGGCACAACGCCAGCCGCATCAACGAGTTCGCCTACCCGTGGCCTGACGCCGCGCTCCTCGTCATGCACTCCGACGGGCTCGTCAGCCGCTGGCAGATCGAGCGCTACCCCGGCCTGCCCAGCCGCCATCCCGCC
>DATFUK010000525.1:0-2486 GCA_035260865.1 Candidatus Methylomirabilota bacterium
TCGACGGCCGCGCGGTGGATGCCGTCGAGCAACAGCGGCACCCGCAGGGTCAGCTCGGGGGTGCCCTCACGGCCGGCGTCCTTCCAGTGATTGCCGACCGCGAGGGCGCTGGCGCGGAAGGCGGCCGGGGCCATGCCGGAGGCGTGCCAGCCGTCGCCGAGCCGGGCTGCGCGCCGGAGGGCGGCGTCGGAGGCACCGCCCACCAGGATGGGCGGGCGAGGCTTCTGGAGTGGCATCGGGGAGACCTTCACTCCGCCCGAGAGGTTGTGGTTGGCCGCCTTGATCTCGGGGTATTCCTGGGTCCACACCGCGCGGAAGAGCTCGATGGCCTCGTCGGTCCGCCGGCCGCGCTCGCGAAACGGCACCCCCAGCGCGGCGAACTCGCCCTCGAGCCAGCCCACCGCGACCCCGACGATGAGCCGGCCGCCCGAGAGCACGTCCACGCTGGCCAGGAGCTTGGCCACCGGCAGCGGGGAGCGGTAGGGGAGCACGATCACGCTGGTGCCGAGCGCGATGCGCTCGGTCACGCCGGCCAGCCAGGGCAGCACCGCGAGCGGGTCCAGCATATCGTCGCGATAGATGAGCGGGACATCGCGCGGGACGACCACGTGGTCGGTGACCCAGACCGAATCGAGCCCGACCTCCTCGGCGCGCGCGGCCAGCTGGGCGAGCCGCGACGGCTCGATCGGTCGTCCGTAGTGGGGCAGGCAGATGCCGAGCTTCATGGTGGCCGGAGCCTACCACGGGCCGGGCGGTCAGCGCCGGGCCGTCAACGAATGACGGCCGGGCCGTTAGCGAATGACGGAGATAGGCGGCGCCCCGGCCATGCGGGACAGCTCGGCCGGGTCGGGCTGGGGCGCACGGGGCAGGTTGCGCTCGATGAGCCGCCACTGCCGCACCGCGAGCAGGCACTTCGAGAACGCGACCTCGCCACGGGCATCGTTCGCGGTGCGCTCGATGTCCACGCGGCCGGTCGCCAGGTCCACCTCGCGCACCGCGGCCTCGAAGTGGGGCGAGGTGTGTCTGGCGTACTCCACGCACGTGGCCACGTCGGCACGCGATTGATCGGCGTAGTCCGGCGGCCACGCGAAGCCGCCGGTCAGGAGAACGGTACCGCTCAGCGTGCAACCGAGGACGATGGCCCGGATCATGGCTGGCTCCTTCCGTCGCCCTCTTGAGAGCAAGAGGCGAGCCAGCCGGTGCCCATTCGGAGAATCAGGGACTTGCGCCGGCGATGCCCCCGGCTTGCCGCGTCAGCCTATCGTCGTTCCGGGAAATTATTGCTTGGTCAGCCGAGGACGGGGGGCTCCGGAAACTGCCGATCGACGATCCGATGATTGCGCAGCCCGATGGCCTCGCGCTGGATGATCAGCGTGTGGCGCGCGTCGAGCGCGCGCGACCGGGCCTGCCGGTAGCGGGCGAGCGCCCACTCGCGGGTGGCCGCGTCCACCGCGTGCTCGAAGGCCCGAGGCAGCTCGGCCACGAGGCCGAGCGCGGCCTCGTGGCGCTCGCCCGCGCGTCCGAGCGTCGCCGCCTTCTCGGCGATGATCTCCTTCTCGGTGCGCTGGAGCGCCTCCTCGCGCTGGCTCACGCGGGCCCCTCGACGACGCCCGCCGCGATCAGCTCCGCGATGCGGTCGTCCTTGTAGCCCAGGAGATCGCGCAGCACCGCCCGCGTATGCTGTCCCACCCGATAGGCCGCGGGTCCGCGCGGATGGGTGGGCTTGCCGTCCAGGTGGTAGGGACTCGCGGTCACCCGCAGATCGGCCCGCGCCGGGTGGGGGAGCACCGGGAAGAAAGCGCGCGCGGCCAGATGCTCCTGCGCGATCACCTCCGCGGGGCGCAGCACCGGCGCGCACGGGATCCGGGCCTCGGTGAGCACGGCCAGGGCCTCGTCCGCAGAGGCGAAAGTGTCGAGCCAGCCGGTGATGACCGCGCGCAGCTCGCGCCAGTTCCGGCGACGGGTCAGCGACGAGGTGAAGCGGGGATCGCGGCCGAGCTCCGGGCGCTTCATGAGGGCGAGCAGCCGCTCCCAGAGCCGGGGCGCGCCCACGATCTGCATCGCCATGTAGCGGCCGCCGACCCGGTGCACGACCATGCCGGGGCGGGGGTTGCCGTGCTCCTCGCCGCCGTTCAGCACCGAAGCGAAGGTGACGCTGTCGGCACCCACGAGCGCCTCCAGCATCGAGACGTCGAGGTGCGCGCCCCGTCCGGTCCGGGCCCGGCGCCAGAGCGCGGCCATGATGGCGCCCATGGCGTGGGCGGCGGCCAGCACGTCGGCGGCTTGCAGGTTCGAGGCGCGCGGGGCGGCCTCGTCGCCCTGCTCGAGCGCCATCATCCCGGAGGCCGCGTTGATGATGTGGGCGAAGGCGGGGCGCTCGCGCCAGGGCCCGGTCTGCCCGAAGCCCGAGATCGAGCAGTACACAATGTCGCTTTTAACAGCGTTGATCGCCGAATAGTCGAGGCCGAGCCGGCCGACCACGCCGG
>DATFUK010000526.1:0-11845 GCA_035260865.1 Candidatus Methylomirabilota bacterium
CGCGACCGATCCGGTCTGCTCGCTCGCGCCGGACCACGGGCTGATCGAGGCGGCCCGCGGGGAGTCCAGCGCGCCGGGCCCGGCCGACCTCGAGTACCGGACCGCGCGGTCCTCCACGTCGGCGTGACGCGACGGGTGGACGCCAGCACCTGGATCCTGCTCGGGCTCGTCGTCGCCGCGGTCGCGGTGGCGCTCGCGCGGGACGCGAGCCTGCCCCTCCGCGCCGTCGCGGCGAGCAGCCGGCTCCTTCGCGGCGTCTGGTTCGACCTGGCCCTCGGCTTCCTCCTCGCCGGCCTGGTCGAGGTCCTGCTCCCGCCGCAGACGATGACCCGGTGGCTCGGCGGTGAGCGGATGGGCCAGGGCATCCTGATCGGGTGGGCGGCGGGACTGGTCCTGCCCGGTGGCCCCTACTTCTTCTTCCCGGTCGCGGCCAACCTCCTGAAGCACGGCGCCGCGGCAGGGCCGATCATCACCCTCCTCACCGCCAAGACACTCGTGAGCCCGATCCGCATGCTCACCTACGAGGCGCCGCTGCTCGGATGGCCGCTCACCCTCGCGCGCTGCATCCCGGGGCTGCTCCTGCCGCCGCTGCTCGGCTTGCTCGGGCAGTGGCTCTACAACATCTTCAAGCGCTAGCGGGCGGCCCGCCCGGGCGGCTTGCCCAGATCGTGCCCATCACGTACACTGCCCGCGCTCATGCTGGCCCCTGAAGCCTGGCTCGCACTGCTGCGCGTCGTCGTCGGGGCATGGTTCCTCAAGGCGGTGTGGACCAAGCTGGCCCTGGGACTCGCCTGGGGGATCCTTCCCTACCCGATGGTCTCGCCGCGCTTCGTCGGCTTCCATCCGAAGCGCGTCGCCGAGTTCGCGGCCGGCAACCCGATCGGCTGGTACAAGGACTTCCTCGAGCAGACCGTGCTCCCGAACGCCGCGCTCTTCGCGATCCTCCAGGTCTGGGGTGAGGTGGCGGTGGGAGTCGGCATCACCCTCGGCCTCGCGACCCGGTTCAGCGCCCTCGTCGGGCTCTACCTGGCGCTGAACTTCGGCCTGGCCAGCCAGTGGATGAGCTTCGGCCAGCAGGGCTTCCACCTGTTACTCGTGACGTCGATGGTGATCTTCATGGGCGCGGGCGCCGGCCGCGCCTGGGGCCTCGACGCGCTGCTGCTCCGGCGGCCCGGCCGCGGGGTAGTGCGATGGCTCCGGGTCCTCGGGTGACGACAGCCCGGGTCGGGCGGCGGGCCTTCCTCGGGTCCGTGGCCGCCGCGACGCTCGCGTCGATCACCCCGCGCGCCGCCCGCGCCGAGGACGTCTTCACCGTCGGGGTACTGCTTCCCGCGGATGCCGAGAAGGCCACCGACGTGAGCCGCGGGGCCGCCCTCGGGCTGGACGACGCCAATGCGCTGGCCACGCTCTTCGGCAAGCGCCTGCGGCTCGAGACCGAGGCCGACCGGCCCGGCGGGCAAGCCGGCCGTGCTCTCGCGCGAGCCGGCGCGCTGGCCGTCGTGGGGGGCGTGGGGCCGGGCGGCGGCGAGACGCTGCTCCAGGTGGCGGCCGATGGCACGCCGGCCCTCAACATCGGCGCCCCGGACGACCGCCTGCGCAACGAGAGCTGCGAGCGGAGACTGTTTCACGTGGCCCCGAGTGTGGCGATGTACGTCGATGCCCTCACTCAGTTCCTCGTGGACCAGCGCAAGCTCGCCCGCTGGACGGTGGCGGGCGACGGCTCGCCCCGGGGCGCCGAGATCGAGGCGGTCGCGCGCCGGAGCCTGGCCCGCCGGGGCGCGGCCGTGATCGGGGACGCCGCCGCGGCCGACATCGTCCTGCTGGCTGCCGACGATCGCGGGGTGGATGCCGCCGTGGCGCGGGCCATCGCGGAGGGCCGGCCCCCGGACCGCATCGCGGGGATCGGCGAGGCCGGGCTCCGCCTCCCGGCCGACCGCGCGGCGGGGCTCTGGGCGATCGGCTGGCACTACGAGCTCGAGCGGTTCAGCGCCCGCGAGCTGAACGGCCGCTTCCGGCGTCGCTGGAGCGCCCCGCTCACCGAGACCTCCTGGGCGGCGTGGGCCGCGCTCAAGCTGGTCGGCGAGGCGGTGGTACGGGCCGGCGCGAGCGATGGCGCCGCTCTCATGGCCTTCATGGAGTCGGCACATCCCTTCGACGGCCACAAGGGCGAGGCCCTCACCTTCCGCAAGTGGGATCACCAGCTCCGGCAGCCGCTCTACGTGGCCGGCCCGCGAAAGCGTGAGGACATCGCGGGGCAGCTCGGCCCCTTCGCGGTGCTGGCGGACGTGGGCGGGAAGAACCTCGACGCGATCGGCACCGCCGCGGCCGACAGCCGGTGCCGGTTCACGTCGTGAGGGAGGCAGAGCGATGGCGCCGAACTGGATGAGGGTGACGCTCCTCTCGCTGGCCGCGCTCGGCACCCTGATCGCGAGCGCCGGAGCCGAGCCGCTGGTATACGTCTCGAACGAGCGCTCGAACAGCGTGACGGTCATCGACGCGGCGTCCGACAAGGTCGTGGCCAACATTCCCGTCGGCAATCGACCTCGCGGAATCGGGGTGAGCCCCGACGGGAAGACGATCTACGTGGCGCTCGGCCACGACAATGTCATCGCGGTGGTGGACGCCGTCTCCCGGGTCGTGAAGGCCCGGTTCGCGGCCGGGACCGACCCGGAAGCCTTCGCGGTGAGCCCGGACGGGAGGCGGCTCTACGTCTCCAACGAGGACGCCAATACCGCCTCCGTCATCGACACGAAGACGGGCAAGGTGCTGGCGACGATCCCGGTCGGCACGGAGCCGGAAGGGGTAGCGGTCAGCCCCGACGGCCGCCTCGTCTACGTCACCGCCGAGACCACCCACACGATCTCGGTCATCGACACCGCCGCGCTCAAGACGGTGGCCACGATCCTGGTCGGCAGCCGTCCCCGGGAATCGGCCTTCGTGCCGGACGGTCAACGGGCGCTCGTCACCGCCGAGATCGGCGGCGCGGTCTCGGTGATCGACGTCCCCAAGAACGCCGTCGTCGCCACCCTCAAGCTGGACCGCCCGGCTCCCAAGCCCAAGGGCGTGGTCGTTCACCCCAGCGGCAAGTGGGCCTACGTCGCCAACGGGGGATCGAACGACGTCGCGGTCATCGACGTTCAGGAGTTGCGGGTCGTGACCTTCATTGCGGTGGGTATCCGTCCGTGGGGCCTCAACCTCACCCGCGATGGCAAGAAGCTCTACGTGGCCAATGGCGTATCGGAGACCGTCTCGGTGATCGACACCGCGAGCCAGAAGGTCCTGACGACGATTCCCGTCGGCAAAGGGCCCTGGGGCATCGCGGTGGGACGCTAGCCCGGAGGGCCCGGTGGGCCGGATCCCGAAAGCCCTCCAGGAACACATCGATACCGCGTTCCCCGCGAACGTGTGTCTCGTAGCCACCGTCCTACCCGACGGATTCGCCCAGGTGACCCCGCGCGGCAGCACCATGGTCGTGGACGACGAGCACCTCGGGCTGTGGGAGCGCGGCCAGGGCTCGACGAGCGCGGCCCTCGCAGACGGGACCAAGGTCACCGTGTTCTTCCGCAAGCCGCAGCTCAGGGAGTCCGGCCTGCTCCCGAAGGGCGGCATCGCGCGCTTCTACGGGACCGCCGCGATCCATCGGTCCGGGCCGGTGTACGAGGAGATCTGGAGACGTCTCGTGCAGCCGGAGAAGGATCGCGACCCGGACAAGAAGGGGTTCGCGGTGCTGATCACGATCGAGCGGGCCGAGGACCTCGGAGGGAAGCCGCTCGAGTGAGGGCGTGATCGCTGGCCGCGTGGGCCTTGTCCCCGCGCTCCGGATCGGGTATCACCCGAGCAGTCGACCGTGGCGAACCCGACCCGACTCCGAGTGGCGAAGATCGCGGCGCTGGTGGCCGGGCTCCTCGCCGCGTGCCCGGCCGCGGCCCAGGAGACGCCGCCCGCCGAGCCGCCGGCCGTCATCCTGCCGCCCGTCGTGGTCATCGGCACGACCCCGCTCCCCGCCCTCGGAATCCCCATCGACAAGTACGCGGGCAACGTGCAGTCCCTCACCTCCGGCGATATCTCGGGTCGGACCAGCGTCGATCTCTCGGATGCGCTGTTCCGCCGCCTCGGCTCCGTCAACATCACCGGCGCCCAGAGCAATCCCTGGCAGAACGACGTCACCTACCGCGGGTTCCTGGCCTCGCCGCTCACCGGCAGCGCGATCGGCCTGTCGGTCTACCTCGACGGGATGCGCTTCAACGACGGCTTCGGCGACACCGTGAGCTGGGACCTCATTCCCAAGCTCGCGATCTCCGGCATCGACCTGATCCCGGGCTCGAACCCCATCTTCGGCCTCAACACCCTGGGAGGCGCGCTCGCCATCCGCACCAAGAGCGGCCGCGACTTCCCGGGGACCTCGCTCGGCGTGTCCGCCGGATCCTTCGGGCGCTGGAACGTCGAGGCGGAGCACGGCGGCGTCCACGGTCCCGTGGACTGGTACGTCGCCTTCAACGGGCTCGAGGAGGACGGCTGGCGCGATCGATCGCCGAGCAAGCTGCGGCAGCTCTTCACGCGGGTGGGCTGGGAGTCGGCCGGCACCACCCTCGGCCTGACCTACGCCTACGTCAACAATGATCTCGTCGGCAACGGACTCGTGCCGGAACGAACCCTGGCCCGCGATCACAGCGCGGTGCACACCTTCCCCGACCAGACCCGCAACGAGATGCATCTGGGCGCCGTGCACGGCAGCCACCAGCTCACCGAGGACGTGCTGCTCTCCGCGAACGCGTTCTACCGTGACTACCGGCGCCGCACGTTCAACGGCGACGCCCAGGTCACCTGCCTCGACGACGCCACCGGGGAGCAGGTGTTCGACGCCAATGGCCGGCTCCTCCACCTGGGGCGCTGCGGCGGCTCGTCGGTCGGTTTCTTCGACGGCGCCGGCAATCCCCTCGCCGGCACGCTCCAGCGTCAGGCCCAGGGCGAGGACCGCACCACGAGCACCCGCTCGCAGGACTGGGGCGGCACGCTCCAGCTGTCGTACAGGGGGAAGATCTTGGGCCATGGCAACCGGGTGACCGCGGGGGTGGCCTACGACGGCCACCAGTCGCGCTTCAGCCAGCGCGAGGCGGAGGCGGATCTCGTGCCGAAGGGCGCGAGCGTGGGCACCCGGCGCACCGGCGGGTTCGAGACGGTGGTGGACGTCCACACCCGGCAGCAGAACGTCGGGGTCTACGTCACCGACACGTTCGACATCACGGAGCGGCTGGCCCTGACCCTGGCGGGGCGCTACCAGCACGTCAGTATCGCGATCCGGGATCGCAGTGGTCAGAACCCCGCGCTCAACGGCGACCATGACTTCAGCCGCGTGAGCCCCGCCGCCGGCCTGACCTTCCAGCTGCTCAAGCCGCTCACCCTGTTCTTCTCGTACAGCGAGGGCTTTCGCGCCCCGACCCCGGCCGAGCTCACGTGCGCCGACCCGAACGCCCCCTGCAACCTACCCAACGCCTTCGTCGCCGATCCGCCCCTGCGCCCGGTCGTCGCGCGCACCTACGAGCTCGGGGCGCGCGGCAAGGTGCCGCTCCCCAGTCCGACTGCGCTCGAGTGGAGCCTCGCGCTCTTCCGCACCGACCTCCACGACGACATCCTGTTCACCGCGACCCAGACCGGGGGCGGCGGGTTCTTCCGGAACGTCGACGGCACCCGACGCCAGGGGGTCGAGGCCGGCCTGTCGGGCGCGTGGAAACGGCTCCGGTATTTCTGGAGCTACGCCTTCGTCGACGCCACGTATCAGAGCGGCGAGACGCTCGCGAGCGTGACCGAGGCCGACGGGGTGCGGGTGCGTCCCGGCGATCGGATTCCCGGAATCCCCCAGCACAACTTCAAGCTCGGGGCGGAGGTCGAGGTCGTGAAGAACGTCTGGCTCGGCGCGGACGTGATCGCGACGACCGGGAGCTTCCTGCGGGGGGACGACGCGAACCGGCGAGGCACGGTGGACAGCTACGGGATCCTGAACCTCAACGCCCGCTACCGCCCGTTCGAGCACGTCGAGCTCTGGGCCCGGATCGACAACGCCACCAACACGCGCTACGAGACCGGAGGCGCGCTCAACTTCAACGCCGTCGGCAATCCGATCGCGGTCGAGCGCTTCGTGACCCCGGGGGCGCCCATCGGGGGCTGGGGCGGCGTGAGGGTGAGCTTCTGAGGGCTCAGAACAAGACCCCCGAGGTGCTCGCCTCGGGGGTCTTTCGGTTTCTGGAGCGGGAAACGGGATTTGAACCCGCGACCCTCGGCTTGGGAAGCCGATGCTCTACCACTGAGCTATTCCCGCCCGTTGTCGACGGTACCCGGCCTGCGCCCCTATTCTAGTCGCCCGACCGCGCCAGTCAACTACTCGCTACTTCAGCGACATGTCGTAGGCCTTGATCAGCTCGTCGCTGCGCGCCTTCCAGTTGAGCCGCTTGCTCGCGCCGTAGAGGTCGACCTGCTGGTAGAGCGGAACCGCCGGCATGTCGTCGATCCACAGCTTGTTGATCCGATGGTACGTGGCCAGCCGCTGCTTCTCGTCCATCTGGGTCTGCGCCTGGTCCACCATGCCGTCGAAGTCCGCGTTGTGGTAGTTACCCAGGTTGCTGCCGCTCCGGAAGAGCGGCCCGTACACCGTCTCGGCGTCGACGGTGGACGTCCCCCAGCCGATCAGCCACATCGGGCCCGGCTTGTGGACGTACACGAGGGTGTTCAGGTAGTTGACGAACTCGTAGGTCTTGAGCTGGGTCTTGATCCCGGCCTTGGTGAGCTGGCCGGTCACCGCCTCCGCCACTTCCTTGTCCCGCACGTAGCGGCCCTGGGGGCTGTTGAGCGTGAGCTCCATCCCGCCCGGGAAGCCGGCCTCGGTCAGGAGCTGCTTGACCTTGCCCAGATCCTGCTTGATCGGCTTGACCGCGGGATCGTAGCCGAAGTGCAGCGGGGTCAGCAGCGTGGCGGTGCGCATCGCCTTGCCGTCCAGCACGCCCTTGATGATCTCGTCGACGTCGAGCGCGGAGGCGATGGCCTGGCGCACCCGCTTGTCCGCGGTCACGCCCTTGTAGGGGCCGACCAGCTTGTGCTGGGCGTCGTACTCGTGAGTGACGAACATGAGCTGCAGCGTGCGGATCGACGGCGCGGTGGACAGGAAGATCTTCGGATGGTTGGCGATGATGGTGGCCAGATGTGGCGGAATGTTCACCGCCACGTCCACTTCCCCGTTCTGGAGCGCGGCCACCCGCACCGCGTCGTCCGGGATCGGCCGGAACACCACCGTCTTGATCCTCGGGGCGCCCCGCCAGTACTGGTCGTTGGCCTCGAGCACGATCTCCTCGTCCTTGCTCCAGCGGACGAGCTTGTACGGCCCGGTGCCGATCGGGTTCTTCGAGATGAAGGCGGAGTCCTTGCCCGCATAGGCCTTGGGCGGGTACATGGAGGCCTGGCGGGAGGTCATGATCGTGGGGAAGATCGGCCACGGCTTGCTCGTCTGGACGCGCACCGTGTAGGCGTCCACGATGTCCACCTTCTCGATCGGCCGGAAGTTCGAGCTGGCCCGGAGCCCGGTTTTCACCCGCTCCAGGCTGAACTTCACCGACTCCGCGTTGAACTCCTCCCCGTTGTGGAACTTGACGCCCTGGCGCAGCTTCACCTCCCACGTCGTCGGGCCCACCAGCTTCGGCAGCTCCGCGGCGAGCGCGGGCACCATCTTGAGATTTTGATCGCGCTCGACGAGCGTGTCGAAGAGATGGCTCGCCACCACGGAGGCGGGCGTCTCCTGCTGGTTCTGGGTGTCGAGCGTCGTGGGGTCCACACCCTGCGCGATGACGACCTTGCCCTCCGGCGCCGCCCAGGCCAGGCCCGGCACCACGAGCAGCGTGAACACGAGCGAACACAGACGTCTCACGACCATCTCGAGCCTCCGTGGAAGCGGGGGATGTTGCGGGGAAGGTGGGCACACTCTAGGCAACCGCCGGGTCGGGTGTCAAGTTCCGCTCCCCGAGTGCCCGCGCAGGTGCGCGAGGGCCTCGTCCCGCGTGCGCACGAGCCCGAGCGCCTGCGCCTCCCGGACCAGGGCGAGGAGGCGGCCGACCTCAGGGCCCGGGGTCAGGCCGAAAGCCGCCATCACGTCCTCGCCCCGGAGCAACCCCGGCCCGGCGGCAGCCGCCGCCTCCTCGTCGACGCCGGCCATCAGGGTGCGCGCCACTTCACCCCCGCTGCCCGCCCACACCGCCAGCGGAGATCCCCCGTCGAGGGCCGCCGCGTCGGCCAGGGCCAGGAGCAGCAGGTCGCGCGCCTCGTCACCGAGCGCACGGAAGAAGCGAAACCGCGCGCGCCGCGTGATGACCCCGGCCTGCGCCAGATGCATGGGCCGCAGGTGCTCGGCCACGAGCCGCTCGATCACCTGCCCGGCGTGTCGCGAGAGGCGCAGGCGCAGGGCGATGTCGCCGACGCGGCGCGCGCCCACCGCGTCGTGCCCGATGAAGCGAACGCGCCCGCCGACCTCGGCGCGCGTCTCGGGCTTGGCCACGTCGTGGAGCAGCGCGGCGAGCTTCAACGCTTCCCGCCGCGTCAGGCCGCCGCCCAGATCCATCGCGAGATGCTCACGCAGACCCGGGCCCCAGGGCGCGAGGGCGTCGAGGCCGGCGAGCAACGCGTCCACGCCTTCGACCGCCCGCAGCGAATGCTCCCACACGTCGAAGTGATGCGGCAGCGGCTGGGCGGTGGCCCGCATGGGCAGGCTCTCCGGGAGCAGGGCGGGCAGCAGACCCAGCCGGTCCAGCACCCGCAACCCCGAGCCCGCCGCCGCGTCGGACAGGATCCCGACCAGCTCGTCGCGGATCCGCTCCGCCGCCACACGCGTGATCAGCGACGCGCCCGACGCGATCGCCGCCTCGGCGTCCGCAGCGAGCCGCCACCCGGGACGCATGGACAGCCGCACCCCCCGGAGCGCGCGGACCGGATCGTCGGTGATCGCGGCCGGCCTGCAGACGCGCACCACCCGATCCCGGAGATCGTCGAGCCCGCCCGTGACATCCACGATCGGGGCGGCGCCGTCGCGCAGCAGGTCCGCCACTGGCGCCGCCAGCGCGTTCACCGTGAAGTCACGGGCCCGCAGATCGTCCTCGATCGTCGGCGCGCGGAAATCCACCAGGTCCACCACCGCGCCGCCCGACCGCGGCACGATGCGCGCCGCCCCTCGATCCTCGTCCAGCACCACGAAGCTCGCGTCGAGCCGCTCGGCGAGGCGGCGGCCGAGCTCGAGCGCGCCGCTCATCACCGCGAGGTCCAGATCCGCGGCGGCGCCGCCCGACAGCAGCTCGCGAAGCGTGCCGCCCACCACCCAGGCCGGCCTCGCGGGCCCGGCCAGCGGCCCGAGCGCGGCGAGCGCGCGCCGCGCCACCTCCGGGAACCGGTCCAGCTCGACGCGCACTAGAGACCGAGCAGCCGCTGGGCGTTGTCGTGGAAGATCTTGCGGTGGACCGTGTCCGGCACCGGCCGCTCCCAGATCGGCCGTCGCTCGTCGTCGTAGGGGTGGGGCGTATTGGGGAAATCGCTCCCGAAGACGATGCGGTCCTGCCAGCGCAGGAGATCGCCGTCGGTCACGTCGGCGGGGCCGGTGTCGGGGCGGTCCCGGTAGAGCGGGCTCTGGGCGGTCATCGCGGCGGCGGTGTCGAGGTACATGTTCGGGCACCGCTCCATCAGAGCCAGATGGCGGCGGGTCTCGAACTGGCCCATGTGGGCCACGATCACCTTGAGCTCGGGGAACATGGCCATCACCCGCTCGAAGCGCGGGAAGCCGTCGTACTCGTTGGGCCAGGGCGCGCTCCCGACGTGGATCAGGAGCACGGCCCCGCGGGCCAGGATCCGCTCGTACACCGGGAGGACCCGCGGATCGTCGGGATCGAACCGCTGGACGTTGATGTGGAACTTGAAGCCCTTGAACCCGTAGCGATCGAGCGCCTCCTCGGCTACGTCGACCACGTCCGGATCGGCCGGGTGGATCGTGCCGAGCGGCAGCCCGGCGGGCAGCCGCCGGGCCGTCTCGTGGAGCCACGCGTTGAGCTCGCGGGCGAGCCCGGCCTTGTGCGCGTACGAGAAGAAGACGAAGCGCTCCACGCCCTGCTCGGCCAGGAACCGCGCGACCCACTCGGGCTCGGTCCCGTACTGGAAGTCCCAGCCCGGCCGGCCGGCGAACCAGCGCCGGATCGCGGCCCACAGCCAGGACGGATGCAGATGCGTGTGGATGTCGATGTAGCGAAAGCCGGGAGGCGGCGATGCCATCAGGCGCTCACCACCCAGCGTCCCGGCCAACCCGTCACCTCGCGCGGCGCGCTCAACCGTCCCGTCCGCGCCAGCGCGGCCAGCGCCGTCTCCACCTCGCGGCGCGGGAGCCCGAAGAGCCGCGCGAGCAGCGCGGGGGTCGAGTAGACCGCGCCGGCCAGGTAGCGCGCGAGCAGGCGCTCGAGCGCGGCCGGGCGACGGAGGCGCCGGCCTTCCGCGACCGATTCGGGCAGCCACCGCTCGAGCAGGTCCCAGCGGTACGAGAAGCTGGGCTCGTAGCGCTCCTCGGTCTTCACGATCCAGAGGCCTTGCTGGAGCTCGCCCATGGCCCGCTCGAACTCGCGCGTCTTCCCGGACTCCAGCATGAAGCACTCCGCCCGGATGCCCCGGGTGTACTGGGGCGATTCGCGCACGAGGCTGTCCATGATGCGCTTGGCGGTGAGCGAGAGGCGCCCCGCCTCGTACTCTCCGCGGTAGGCGCCCGCGCGCTGGCCGCCGCGGACGAGGCAGTAGAACGCGGGGAAGAGATCGAGCGCCACCAGCAGCGGCCGGCCCTTCACGAGCTTGCCGTAGTACACCTGACGCTTGGCGGGCAGCACGTCCTTGAGCTCCCAGGTGAGCCCGATCCCGTCGTCGTGGTGCGATCGGCGCGGCCACCGCGGCGCGGCCCGGCCCACCACCGCTTCCCACAGGCAGCCCAGGCCCTCCGGGAACCGGTGAAAGGTCGAGCAGAGGCCGACCGTCTCGACGAACGCCAGCGCGCTCCGGGCCGAGCGCACACGCTGGGAGGGAAGCTGGCGGAAGTTGCGGCGCCGGCGACGGATCAGCGCGGCCTGGTCCATGCGGCTAGCCCAGCTCGAAGCCCCGCTCGGTCACGCGGTACTCGGCGATCTCGTCGCTCTTGGCGCTGCCTCGGTGCTTGACCACGCAGAGCATGCGGGCGAGCCGGTTCCCCACGCGCTCGCTACCCATCACCACGATGGTGTTGGCCACCGCGCCGACGTCGCCCGCCGCGACCTTGCGGGCGATGAGGTGCTCGAGCTGGGTCTCCTCGGCGGTCACCAGGAGGAGCGTGGTCACCGCGGTGTGATCGTAGCGGTGGGCGTCGATGAACGCGCGGTGCTTCCACACCGGCATGCAGATCTCCATCCCGAGCGTCTCGCTGTCGCGGTGGATGGTCTTCCGGTAGAGGTCGTCGAAGATGTAGGGCTGGATGTAGTCGCCCGGCACGTCCATCGGCTCGATACCGTCCACCACGATCCGCCGACTCCCCGCCCCGAGATGGAAGTACACGAAGGGCCGCACCGTGTAGAGCGCCTGGTTGTACTGGGCCTTCCAGTTCCAGTCGAACTCGAGCCCGTCTCCACTCGAGACCTGGTAGTCGCGCAGCTTGCCGACCCAGGGCAGCGCGTCGCAGTAGAAGGCCCGCATCTGCTCCGAGGACGGGTACGGTTCGGCCATGGGCAGCACCGTGTGGGTCCAGCGCTTGAGGTCCCAGTCGTGCAGGCGGGCGGCATAGGCGTGGTGCTGCTGGGAGTCCCCGCGGACGTTCATG
>DATFUK010000527.1:0-4018 GCA_035260865.1 Candidatus Methylomirabilota bacterium
CTCGTGGCCTACGGAGCAAGTCTCACCGGAAGTATGCCCAAGCTGCGATCTACGTAGACAAACTCCTCGAGGGTGCCAATCCAGCCGACCTGCCGGTGGAGCAGGCGAGCAAGTTCGAGCTGGTCGTCGACCTCAAGACCGCCAAAGCCCTCGGCCTCGCGATCCCGCCGTCGGTCCTGCAGCGGGCGGATCAGGCTTCGCTGCCACACGCCGGCTCCCCGCGCTCTACGCCTACCGGGAATTTGTCGAAAAGGGTGGTCTCGCGTCGTATGCGCCGAGCTATCCGGAGATGTTTCGACGCGCCGCCAGTTACGTGGACAAGATCCTCAAGGGCGCGAAGCCAGCCGCCCTTCCCGTGGAGCAGCCGAGCAAGTTCGAGTTGTGGAACGAGCGTTTCAACTCGAAGGCTATTCCTTTCCATGTTGAGCCCGCTTTTCGAAGTGCGAGAATTTCTTCCTGACAGTTGCGGAGGGCTGGACCGAAGGGCGCGTTTCGGAGACTCTGAGTGCGGCGACAAAGCAGGCGTTTGCATTGTTCGTGGAGATCGAGTTTCTGGAGTGGGTTCTCGCCCACTATCGGTTGCTGGCCGCCGTATGACCCCTGGCGTGATTATGGATACGAACCCGTACGGAGGAGTTCCGCCTGCCCTCGCTGCGACTCCGAATATTGTAGCCAGCTCTTTTGCTAGACCACGCGTCCGAGGCCTCTGGAAGACCGACCGCCTTCGTCAGGACGGAAAGGCGCTCAAGGCGGCCGGGGCCAAGTTGGCGATGTCGTCCCCGGGGGCAACAACTAATGGAGTAGTAAGAGAGTCGAGCGCGCTCCTGCGGGGACGGGGAGTCTCACTCAGTGACACTAATGGCGGGCTCGACGGGATTTGAACCCGCGACCTCTGGATTGACAGTCCAGTGTGCTAACCAGGCTGCACCACGAGCCCGTAACGAGAACGCATCTTTATACCACGCAGGCTCCCGGGCTGTCTATCCGCCCACCACGGGGCGGCGCGGAGCGCATTCGAGGCCGCCGGTCCACGTGAGCTGCTGCGGATAGCGCCCAAGCAAATCGGCGATCTCATCGCACGGGGGGCGGTGGCCGAGCAGGTCCTCACCGGGAGACCGGAGCAGACGGCGGTGGACGTTGAGCAGGTAGCTGTAGACCATGCGCAGGGCCTGGTCCTCCGGGACCGCGCGCACCCAGGCCAGGATTTCCACCGCCTTGGCGTTGGCGTCGAGCTCGCGCTGCTCGACTTCGCGCCGGCGGGCGTCGCCGGTGGCGCCGACCAGGGGCGCGTCGTGGCCTAGGACGTAGTGGGCGAGCTCGTGGGCCACGATGGCGTCGCGGAACTCGGAGCCCAGCACCAGGCGGTTCACCGCGAAGAACCCGCGCCGATAGGACCCGACCGGGCTGTCCGGGTCGTGGCTCACCAGCACGTGGATGGGCAGGAGGCCGTAGCGGCGGGCAGTCTCGTCGGCGAACGCGCGCACCTCGTCGAAGCTCCGGTCCTGGGCCGGGGTCATGGTCGAGCAGGCCGCGGCCAGGACCGCCGTCGCCACGAGCCAGGCCACCCGCGACGCCCTCATGGCGGAAGTCTAGCAAACAGGGCAGAATGTGGCTCGCCATGACGACCCCCGCGATCCCCACGACGCTCCGCAGCCGCAACTGGTTCGCCCCCAAGAACCTCGACGGCTTCATGCACCGCGCCTATCTGAAGGCCGAGGGCTTCAGCGACGCGGTCTTCGACGGCCGGCCGGTGATCGGGATCTGCAACTCCTGGTCGGAGCTCAACAACTGCAACGCCCACCTGCGGCAGGTGGCGGAGGCAGTCAAGCGCGGGGTGTGGAGCGCGGGCGGCTTCCCGCTCGAGTTCCCGGTGATCTCGCTCGGCGAGATCCTCATGAAGCCCACCACCATGCTCTTCCGCAATCTCATGGCGATGGACGTGGAGGAGTGCATCCGCGCCTATCCCCTCGACTCGGTTGTGCTGCTCGCCGCCTGCGACAAGACCACCCCGGCCATGCTGATGGGCGCGGCCTCCGCGGACGTGCCCGCGATCATGGTGACCGGCGGGCCGATGCTCCGGGGCATGTGGTGCAACCAGGAGCTGGGCTCCGGCACCGACGCACGGAAGATGTGGGCGCAGCGGCGGGCCGGCGAGATCACCGACGAGGTGATGGCGGAGGTCGAGGCCTGTCTCTCGCGCTCCGCCGGGCACTGCATGGTGATGGGCACCGCGTCCACGATGGCCGCGATGGCCGAGACGCTCGGCCTGGCCCTGCCGGGCAACGCGGCGATCCCCGCGGCGGACTCGCGGCGGCTCGCCCTCGCCGAGATGTCCGGCCGCCGCGCGGTGGAGATGGCGCTGGCGCGCGGACCCAAACCCTCCGAGATCCTCACCGCCGCGGCCTTCGACAACGCGATCCGCGCGGACATGGCGCTCGGCGGCTCGACCAACGCGATCGTGCACCTGGTGGCCCTCGCGGGTCGCGCGGGGGTGCCCATGCCGATGCGCCGCTTCGACGAGCTGTCGCGCACGACCCCGCTGCTGGCCAACGTGCGGCCCTCCGGCAAGCACCTGATGGAGGACTTCTACTACGCGGGCGGTGTTCCCGCGGTCCTGCGCGAGCTGCTGCCGATGCTGGACGGCAACGCGCTCTCGGTGAACGGCAAGACCCTGCGCGAGAACGTGGCCGACGCGCCCTGTCACGACTCCGACATCATCCGGCCGCTGTCGCTGCCGCTCTCGTCCGAGGGTGGCACCGTGATCCTCACCGGCAACCTCTGCCCGGGCGGCGCGGTCCTGAAGCAGTCGGCCGCCTCCCCGCACCTGATGGTGCATCGCGGCCGCGCGGTGGTCTTCGAGGATCATCAGGACCTCGAGCGGCGCATCGACGATCCCTCGCTGCCCATCGACGAGAACTCGGTGCTGGTGCTCAAGCAGGCCGGGCCGAAGGGCGGCCCCGGCATGCCCGAGTGGGGCGCCGCGCCGGTGCCCGCGCGCCTGCTGAAAGCGGGCGTGAAGGACCTGGTGCGCATCTCGGACGCGCGGATGAGCGGTACCTCCTACGGCACCGTGGTGCTGCACGTCACGCCGGAATCCGCGGTGGGCGGCCCGCTCGCGCTGGTCCAGAACGGGGACGAGATCGAGCTGAACGTGCCGGAGCGCCGGCTGACCCTGCGCGTGCCCGACGAGGAGATCGCGCGGCGGCGGGCGGCGTGGAAGCCGCGGCCGGACGGCGTCACCAGCGGCTACCTCCGCATGTTCCTCGACCACGTGCTCCAGGCCGACGAGGGCGTGGACTTCGACTTCCTGCGCGGCCGGCGTCCGGTGGTGGACGAGGACACCGCGCACGGCTCGAGGCTCGCCTGACATGGCGCCCGAGACATCAACCGTCGCCTCCACCGCCGACGCGGTCGTCATCGGCTCGGGCGCCTTCGGCGCCTCCACCGCGTACCATCTGACCAAGCGCGGGCTCAAGGTCGCGCTGGTGGACCAGCACGCGCTGGGCTCGCAGACGTCGCCCCGCGCGGCCGGGCTCACCAGCAAAGCCGACCCGGTGCCCACGATGGCGCGTCTCCGCCACGAGGCCTG
Source organism: Candidatus Methylomirabilota bacterium (assembly GCA_035260865.1). Lineage (GTDB taxonomy): Bacteria > Methylomirabilota > Methylomirabilia > Rokubacteriales > CSP1-6 > CAMLFJ01. The sequence goes on from DATFUK010000527.1 coordinate 3,590, forward strand.
CGAGGCGTTCGAGCGCTTCGAGAGCGAGATGGGGCGCACCGTGAGCTTCCACCGATCGGGCAGCCTGCGCGCGGCCTACACCGACGCCGCGGTGGAGCGGGTGCGGATAGCGCGGGAGACCGCGGGCGCCTGCGGCATCGAGGCGCGCGTGATCGACACCGCGGAGGCCGAGCGGCTGGCGCCCCACTTCAAGCCGGGCGCCGCGCGCGCGATCCTGCACGTGCCGAGCGACGGCTGGGTGGACCCGGCCAAGGTCGCGATCGGCTTCGCCACCCGCGCGGGCGAGCTCGGCGCGCGCCTGCTCCCCTTCACTCCGGTGCAGGGCCTGCTGGGCGAGGGCGGCCGGGCCGCGGGCGTCATGACCCCGCGCGGCGAGATCCGCGCGCCGGTGGTGGTGGACGCGGCGGGCGGCTGGACCGCGCGCGTCGC
>DATFUK010000528.1:0-2088 GCA_035260865.1 Candidatus Methylomirabilota bacterium
CCCGCCGAGCCCCTGCACCGCGTAGCCGCCCGCCTTGTCCAGCGGCTCGCCCGTCGCCACGTAGCCCTCGATCTCGGCGTCGGTGTAGTCCGCCATCCGCACCCGGCTCGTCACCGCCGTCGTTTCCTGGCTCGGCGTCGAGCCCGGCGGTCCGAGCTCCACGACGGCCAGCCCGGTGATCACTTCGTGCTGGCGGCCCCGGAGCTCGCGGAGCATCCGGGCCGCGTCGGCCGCATCCCGGGGCTTGCCGAGCAGGCGGCCGTCCAGGACCACCTCGGTGTCGGCCCCGAGCACCACCGCCGGGCCCGGTGCGGCGCCGAGATCGGCGGCGACGGCCAGGGCCTTGGCGAGCGCGACCGCGGCGATGGCCTGGGCGGGCGGGACGGGCGGATGCTCCTCGGGGATATGGCTGGCCAGGACCTCGAACGGGATACCGAGGCGCCCCAGCAGCTCCCGGCGGCGCGGGGAGGCCGAGGCGAGGATGAGGCGGGGGGTGCTCAGGTAACGATCAGGGGGTTCTTGTCGGTGATGACGCGGTCGTTCTTCTCGATCGACTCGCGGAGGAACTTGGGCAGGCTGAAGCAGTGCAGGTGCGCGTTCCCGTCCCAGTAGCCGAGGTCCTTGGGGTCCATGCGCTCGGCGATGAGGCGATCGATCTCGGCCGGCGACTGCTTCCGGGGGTCGGTGCCCTTGGAGGCCAGGATGAAGCCCCACGGAGTGCCGAAGCAGGAGATGAAGCTCTGGTACGGCGCGACCACCGGGAAGACTTCCTGGAGCGTGCGGTTCACCGCCCCGTGGAAGAAGATCTCGTTCACCTTGGTCATGCCGGCCTGCATGGTCATGACCCCCTGGTCGGTCAACCGGTCACGGATCAGGGTGTAGAACTCCTTGGTGAAGAGCAGGCAGGCGGGCCCTTCCTCCAGGGGCTCCACGAGGTCCACGACGATCAGGTCGAAGCGCTCGTTGGTCTTCTCGAGATAGGCCCGGGCGTCCTCGTGCAGCAGCCGGGTCCGCGGGTCGTCGAACGCTCCCCGGTGCATCTCGGGGAGGTGCTTCTTGCACTCCTCGACCACCTCGCCGTCGATGTCCACCATGAGGCAGTCGGTGATCGTCTTGTAGCGGAGGATCTCCCGGACGGTGGCGCCTTCGCCCCCGCCGATGACCATGGCCTTCTGGGGTCGCGGGTGGGCCAGGAGGCCCGGCTGCACCAGGGTCTCGTGGTAGATGAACTCGTCGGCCTGGCTCGACTGGATCCGCCCGTCCAGCACCAGACACTTGCCGTACGAGTGGGTGTCCATGATCTCCATGAACTGGAACTTGGTCTGCCGGGTGACGATGGTCCGGGCGATGGCGTGCATGTGGCCTTCGACCGGGGTGGTGGTCTCGAAGAACCACTTGTACTGGAGCGTGGCCATCGGCGACTACCGGGGGGTCGTGGCCACGGGGGCGCCGGCCGGCTTGTGCAGGAGCTGGCGGCCGTGGTTCACGAAGATGCCGCGCTGGAGCTCGACCACGGAAGCCCGGGCGGCCCCGAAGGCCTCCACGAGGTAGTCCGCGGCCACCTGGGGCTGGAGGACGTCACCGCAGGAAAAGACGTCGACGGCGGCGTAGCGGTACTCCGGCCACGTGTGAATCGCCAGGTGCGACTCGGCGATGACGACGACTCCGCTGATGCCGAACGGGTTGAACTCGTGAAAGACCACGTCGACGATGGTGGCCTGAGCCCGCTTGGCCGCTTCCACCATGGACGCCTTCACGGTGTCCAGACTGTTGATGGCTTCTGCGTCGCAGTCGAACAGCTCGAGCAGCAGGTGACGCCCCAGTGCTTGCACTCTTTCCCTCCTCCCCAAGTTCTGGTCGATTTCTCCGGCAAATTTTCTACTTGCCGGATTTTTCTGCACTGTGGGGCCATTTTTTTTCCATTGCAAGAAAAAAATCGTGTTTTGGCCCGCTCCGGCGCGGCCGCGAGCGCTCGCCAAAGCCTCTCCGCGAGCCCACCGAGCGGCGCCGAAGTCAACTTTTTGCTTGCGTTCGTCGGCCGAGCCGCTACGATGATCGAGAAATTCACGACGGGCGGCGATGGGGCGC
>DATFUK010000529.1:0-4774 GCA_035260865.1 Candidatus Methylomirabilota bacterium
GTCCTCGCCGGTCGCGATGCCCTTCAGGATGAGCGGGATGTCGTGGCGGTCCTTGAAGCGCTTGACCTGGTCCCACGAGAGCGCGGCCTGGAAGTCCTGGCCGGTGGCGCGCACCCGCCACGGCTTGACGAAGCGGCGGGCTAGGTCGCGCTCGCGCCGGCTGTAGACCGCGGTGTCCACCGTCATGCAGAAGATCGCGTAGCCGTGGTCCTTCGCCCGCTTGACGTGGTCGTCCACGAAGGCGTCGTCGCCGCGCACGTAGAGCTGGAAGATGCGGAAATTGTCGGCGGCGGCCGCGGTCGCCTCGAGCCCGGGGTTGCACGCCGAGCTCAGCATCTGCGGCACCCCGAAGGCGGCGGAGGCCTTCGCGGCGGTGGCGCCGCCGCCCGGGGTGAACGATTCGATCGAGCCGATGGGGGCCAGCATCACCGGAATGCGGACCTTCTTGCCGAAGAAGGTCGATCCGGTGTCGATGCGCGAGACGTCGCGCAGCACGCGCGGCCGGAAGGCCAGGCTGTCGATCCCGAGGCGGTTGCGGCGCAGCGTGGTCTCGGTCTCGGTGCCGCCCACCATGTAGTCCCAGGGGCCGGGGGCCAGGTTCATGCGGGCGGCGCGCACGATCTCGTGTAGCGTCTGGAACTTCTCTTGGAGCTCGGAGGTCATGGGGTCTCTCTCGTGATCACGCGTGGCGGTGGCTGTCGGGCAGCCCGAAGCGGGCCGCGGTGCTGCTCTCGGTGTCGAACTCGATGAGGACGGCCGCCTGCTTGCCGACCACCCACGCGTCGTGACCCGGCTCGATCACCACCGCGCGCGGCGCGGCGAGATCGAAGGCGCAGCCGTCGGCGTAGGTGCCGCGCACGCGGCCGCGGGCCAGGAACCCGACGTGGGCGTGCATGCAGAGCGGCGTGTTCACCAGCGGCTTCATGTGGGTGGACCAGCGGAAGCCGGGCGGGTAGCAGACGCGCTTCACGCGGCCGTTGGCCGTGCGGGTGGTGTCGATGGACACGCCGCCCACCTCGCGATGGTCCGCGCCCGCCATGCGATCCAGCAGCGGATCGCGCGGGGCGCGCGGCGGGCGCTTCGAAGCGGGGCGCTTGGAGCGGGTGGGCTTCCGCGGGCGCTTGGGCCTCATGGGCCGACACCTCCTGGCATTCTTGGACCTTCGAGACACTGACTCCGCGCGCCAGGCTTGTCAAGCCCGGGTACAATCGGGAGTCATGTCCGGGCTCCTCGATGCGCGCAATCTGGTGAAGCACCTCGGCGGACGCCGCGTGGTGGACGGGGTGGATCTCGCCTGCGAGCGGTCGCAGATCGTGGGCCTGCTCGGGCCCAACGGGGCCGGCAAGACCACGACGCTCCGGATGCTGTACGGCTTCCTCCATCCGGACGATGGCCGCATCCTGGTCGACGGCGTGGAGCTGGGCCGCGACCTGGTACGGGCCAAGCGCTCGATCGGCGTGTGCACCCAGGACGACACGTTCGACGGCGACTTCACGGTCGAGCAGAACCTCACGATCGCCGCGACCTACTTCCGCCCGCGGCCCACCGACCTGGCACGGCGCGTGGCCGAGCTGCTCGAGCGCTTCGAGCTGGGTCCCTATGCGCGCCAGAAGCCGGAGACGCTCTCGGGCGGGTACCGGCGGCGGCTGATGATCGCGCGCGCGCTCGTGCACCGGCCGCGGCTGCTCTTCCTCGACGAGCCGACGACCGGCCTCGATCCGCAGGCGCGCATGGGGGTGTGGGATCTCGTGGACGGCCTGCGCGCCGAGGGCCTCGGCATCATCCTCACCACGCACTACATGGACGAGGCGGAGCGGCTGAGCGACGCGCTGACCGTGCTGGCCCGCGGCCGGGTGGTGGCGCGCGGCACCGCCAAGACCGTGCTCGGCGACCTGGTGGGCGAGCACGTCATCGTGGTGGAGGTGAGCCAGGGCCCCGCGGTCGTGGCCTGGCTCACCGCGCGCGGCCGTGGCGAGCCGGCGAGCGTGCTCGGGGCCTGGCACGTCCCGGTATCCGGCGAGGAGCTGGCCGAGTTCGCGCGCGCGTTCCCCGCGCTGCGCTACGAGGTGCGCGGCCCCACCCTCGACGATCTCTTCATGAAGCTCTCGCTCACGCCGTGAGCTGGCTGGCCGCGGCGCTCGAGTGGCAGAGCTGGGCGGTGGTCGCGCGCCACCTGCGCGTCTACATGCGCAACTGGCACACCGCGTTCCTGCCGCCCGCGGTGGAGCCGGTGACGATGCTGCTGGCCTTCGGGGTCGGGCTCGGCGGCTACGTGGGCACCCTGACCTGGCAGGGCCATCCGATCGAGTACATGAGCTACGTGGCCCCGGGCCTGCTCGCCTACGCGACCTTCATGACCGCGATCTTCCAGTCGCTCTTCGCCGCGTTCATCCGCATGCGTTTCCAGCGCACGTGGGAGGGCCAGCTCACCACCCAGGTCGCGCTGCCGCACGTGGTCTGGGGCGAGGTGCTGTGGGCGGGGCTGCTCTCCACCATGTACGTGGTGATCGTGTCGGCGGTGCTCTCGGGCCTGCACGCGGCGGGCTTTCTCCACATCCAGATCGCGCTGCTGCCCGTCCTGCTGCCCGTCGTGTTCGTGGCGGGGTGCGGATTCGCGGCACTCGGACTCTGCTTCACCGCGCTCGTGCCCACGATCGACCACATGAACCTGCCGGTGTTCCTGCTCGTGCTGCCGATGGGGCTGCTCTCGTCGACCTACTTCCCGCTCGCGCATCCCGTGCTGGTCGCGCTGAACGTGGTGAACCCGCTCCATCACCTGGCCCAGGTCTTCCGCGGCATCCTGATCGGCGGCCCGGTGGCGGGCCACCTGGCCGGCGTGGTCGGATTGTCTGCGCTGATGCTGGCGATCCTGGTGCCGCTCGACCTGCGTCTGCTGCGCCGGCGCGTGCTCGGCGACTAGGCTACGGACTCTCCACCCGGTCGGGCGGCCCGGTCGGCTGCACCAGCGCGGCGCGGATGCGGTCGAAGCGCTTGACGATCTCGCCGCGCAGCTGCCGCCGCCCGATCGTGCGCTTCAACTCGCCGCCGAGACCCGCCACCTGGTCGGTGGACACGCGGTTGCTCGAGAGGATCAGCACGCCGTCCTCGTAGGGCACCGCGGCGCAGAGGATCTGGCTCGCGTTGTACGTGTGGCCCACGTAGAACTGGCGCTCCAGGTAGAGCGCGAGCGCCGGGGTCACGTCCACCAGGTGGTGGAGCAGGATCGGAGTCGGCCGCCCCTGGACCTGACGCTTCACCCAGTAGACCTGGCTGATCGCGGTCGGGCTCTGCTCGGCCGGATAGCGGAGCAGGACCTCGCCGAGGCGCGGGGCCAGCGAGGAGACGATGCGCGCGTCCCCCGCGGCCACGCGGAGCAGCGCGGCCGGATCGCTCGTGCCGCTACGGCGCGCGTAGGGGGTGACGCCGTCGAGGCCACGCGTCTGGAAGGCCTGCGCACGCTCCAGCAGGAGGGCGCGCCACTGCCCCGTCGCCGCGTCCAGCACCGCGGCGCGGTCGTTGGGCCGCACCGTGCCCTTGGCCGCGCGAAAGACGTTGATCTCGGGCAGCGTCATGTTGAACCGCGAGCCCGCCGCGGCGTCGAGCGCGTCTTGCGCCTCGCCGATCTCGCCGGAGGAGAGCTTGAAGCCGTGGAGGGCGGCCACGGTGGCGCCCGCGGGGATGAGCCCCGAGGCGGTGATGCTCGGCTCCTTCAGGACGACGTCGGCGCTGGTGAGGACCTCGGCCGCGCGCGAGAGCGTGACCGCCAGGTACATCGCGACGCCCGCGCCCAGCTCGGTCTCGCTGGTCTCGGCCACCTGGTACGCGATGGTGTCCCCGGCGAGGAGGCGGCGGCGCTGCTCCGGGGCAAGGCGGCGGACGTCGAGGGCCTGGCCTTCCTCCGACGCCGGGGCGTCGGCGGCCCAGGCAGGGTCCGGCAGGACGAGCAGTCCCGCGAGGGCGGCCGCCCGGCCGAGTCGAGCGAGCATGGCGCTATCTTAGGCGACTTCGTCCGGAATATGGATGAGCCGGCGCACCCAGGCCCCCGGGAGCTTGGCGAGCAGGCGGCGGATCCGCTGCCGGGTGCTCTCGGCCAGACGGCGCTCCAGGCGATTGATCCAGCGCCGGACCCGGTCGCTCGCAAGGCCCAGGAACACGAGCCCCGCGGCGTAGAACGGGATGCCGGTAATGACCGGGATGAGCCAGCCGACCACGCCGGCCGCCAGGCACACGACCGCGGCGGCCAGGAAGATCAGTCGCAGCCAGACCGGGTGACGCCCGTCCTGTTCCCGGAGAAGATCCGGCAGTGGGGGTGAGGAGCTCATCGGGAATACAGGCAGGGTACCACGCGCCACCAGATGAACCGCTTTCGGGAGGGCCGCATCCTGTGGCAGACTCTCCGCTGGTCCAGCGGAGCAGCTGCGTATTCCCAGGAGGAGCCCGATGCCCGAGTCCGTTCCGTCCTCTCTCGTCATCGACGCATTCAAGGAGATCTTCCAGGCCGAGCGGCGGGGCGCCCAGCGCCAGGACCCGCTCGGCTGGATCATCAGCGTGCCCGATACGCACCAGAAGAGCGTGCTGGCCGCCCTCGACAAGGAGCGCAGCCTGCGGGTGCTGACCTGCTCGACCGAGGACGACGCCAACGCGGTAGCGGCCGGGCTCTACATGACCGGCGAGCCGGTGATCGTGATGATCCAGCACGCCGGCCTCTACGCGAGCGTGAACACGATCCGCGGCATCTCGATGGACGGCAAGGTCCCGATCTTCTACATGATCG
>DATFUK010000530.1:0-2638 GCA_035260865.1 Candidatus Methylomirabilota bacterium
GGGGGCTACAGAGCGACCGACAGGCCCGCGTCCACGGTCAGGACCTGGCCCGTGATATAGGACGCGGCGTCGGAGGCGAGGAAGATGGCGGCCCCCACCAGCTCGTCGGGCCGGCCGAAGCGCTGCAGCGGGATGCGCCGCGCCAGCTCGACGACGCGCGTCTGGGAGAAGAAGGGGGCGTTCCCGTCGGTCAGGAAGAACCCGGGCGCGATCGCGTTGGCCGCGATGCCCTTCGGGCCCAGCTCGACCGCGAGCGCGCGCATCAAGGCCTCGAGCCCGCCCTTCGACGCGGTGTAGGCCGGGTCGCCCTGAAACGACCGCGGCCCCACCATCGAGGACACGAAGACGAGTCGTCCCTGGCCGCGCGCCGCCATGTGCCGCGCGGCCACGCGGGAGAGCTCGTACTGCGCCACCAGGTTGGTCTCGATCAGGCGCCGGAAGTCCTCGGCCGCGATGTCCTCCAGGGCGCGGCGGTCACGCACGGCCGCGTTGTTGACGAGGCAGTCGAGGTGGCCGTGCCGCGCCACGATCGCGGCCATCGCGGCGGCCCCCGCGCCGAGGTCGGTGATGTCGAAGGGGGCGGGGAAGGCGCCCGGAATGCGACTCGCGACCTCGGCGGCGCGCGCCGGGTCGCGGCCGTTGATCCCGACCGCGGCGCCGGCCGCCGCCATGCCCCGCGCGATCTCGAGGCCCAGCCCCCGGGTCGCGCCGGTGACCAGCACGACCCGACCGGACAGCGAGAACCGCTCGATCCCCGGCGTCTTGTTCATGCCCGAGCCGGATCATAGAATGCTCCGTCCGAGAGTGAAAGAGAGAGGAGGGCTCCCCCGTGGCCACCAGCGTGCGCAAGGACTTCCCGGTCTTCGACTGCGACAGTCACATCGTCGAGCCGCCCGCGATCTGGGACGAGTACGTCCCGGCCCGGAGCCGGGCCTGGGTGAAGACGCAATTCTGCTTCCACACCGATAGCGATCTGCTCTTCATCAATGGGCGCGTGGTTCCGGCCGCGCGCGAGCGCTCGAACGCCGCCGAGGTCGGCTGGGCGCGGTGGGACAAGAAAGAGGTGGGCAGGCTCACCCCCGGGACCGCGGCGTGGCAGAGGAAGTTCGGGCGCCTCCTGGGCTGCCGCGACCCGCAGGCGCGGCTCAAGGACATGGACGCGCTGGGCACCGACCAGGTGATGCTGTTCCCCACGTGGTTCGTGCGCCTGGCGCTGGTGCGGAGCGCCGAGGCGGCGACGGTGCTGGCCCAGGCCTACAACAACTGGGTGCTCGACTACTGCGCCGCCGACCGGCGGCGGCTGTTTCCCTGCGCGGTCCTGCCGCTGCAGAGCGTCGAGGCGTCGATCGGGGAGCTCCGGCGGGTCGCCAAGCTCGGCTTCAAGGCGGCGGCGGTGCGCCCCTGCTTCTGGAACGGGCGCTATCCCACCCTGGCCGAGTTCGACCCGCTGTGGCGCGAGTTCGAGGCCACCGGGGTGGTGCTGGCCATGCACACCTTCCCGTCGCGCGAGGCGCTGACGCCCGAGTGGGGCGAGCGCATGGCCAAGGCGCGCGGCCACTCGGGCCAGGGCCTGCTGTTCACCGACGAGTCGGTGGTCTATTCGCCCGGGCAGTTCGTCTCGAACATCACCGCGGCCATGGATCCGGCCATCGACGCGTCCGAGACGCTCGGGTTCCTGCTGGAGGCGATGACCTGGGTGACGGTGGTGGTGCAGACCGGCTGGCTGGAGAAGTTCCCGACGCTGAAGGCGGCGGTGCTGGAGTCGAATGCCTCGTGGCTTCCCCTGGTCCTGTCACGCTGCTCGAACTTCTCGAACCTGTTCGCCTTCCAGCGTGACAACCGGCTCATCCGCGATCCGGTCGACGTGTTCAACGACCGCTGCTTCATCGGCTTCGAGTCGGACGAGACGCTGGTCTACCGCCTGTGGGACGTGTTCCAGGACGTCGCGATCTGGTCGTCGGACTATCCACACCACGACGCGGAGGACGCGTGGGACGGCCTGCACCACATGGCCGAGTTCAAGGTGCCGCCCGCGGCCCAGAGGAAGCTGATGGGCGAGAACGCACGCGCGCTCTACGGCATCGAGCCGCTGATGGCGGTGGAGGAACGGATCGAGGAGTACGCGCCCGCGATCCTGCCCTGGTAGGCGGTCTATTCCCGGGCCCGGACGCTGAAGAGGCGGAGCGCCTCCGCCTTGCCGCGTAGCTCGCGCTCCCCCATGTCCTCGATCTCGAGATCGTCGGGCACCCGGCAGCGGCTCAACAGCGCCTCCGACACCAGCACGCGCCGCTCCAGCGGGCGGCACTGTGCCTCCACCCGGGCCGCAGTGTTGACCGTGTCGCCGCTGTGGACGATGTCCTTCTTGATGTCGCCGATCTCCGCGGTGACGACGGGGCCGCCGTGGAGACCGGCCTTGAACTCGGGCACGACGCCGTAGCGGGCGAGGTAGCGCTCCCTCTGCTCGTGGATGCGCTCGGTCACGAGGAAGATGCAGCGGAGACAGTTGCCTTGGTGGAGCCCTCGCTCGACCGTCCAGGTCACGACCGCCTCGTCCCCGACGTATTGATAGATCTGGCCGCGGGTCTTGAGGATCGGCTCGGCGATGTCGTGGAAGAAGTCGTTCTTGAAATCGTTGAAG
>DATFUK010000531.1:0-2523 GCA_035260865.1 Candidatus Methylomirabilota bacterium
GGGCCCGCGAGCCACACCGCGTGGCCTACTACCTGAGCGAGCTGGCCGGGCTCTTTCATCCCTACTACAAGGGTCACCGCGTGATCACGGCGGACCGCGCGACCACCCTCGCCCGCCTCGGCCTCTGCGCGGCGGTGGGGCAGGTGGTACGGAACGGGCTCGACCTCCTCGGCGTGTCGGCGCCCGACAGCATGAGCCGCGGCGACGAGCGCGATTGACATGGCGTCCACGGCGCGGAGGCGGACGGGCGGCGGACCGGGCGGGGGCCAGTGGGTGGCGCTCTGCGGCGCGGTGCTCGTGATCTTGGGCCTCACCTTCGCGCTCGGGTTGCTGGTCGGCCGGCAGTGGGCGCGCCATCCGGCCTCCGCGGTGGCCGCCGGCGTCGCCGAGCCTGCCAAGAAGCCGGCCGCGGCCCCGCGGCGAGGCGGAATCGCGGCCGAGACCATGGCCGATCGCGCCCCCGAATCGACCGAGAAGCTGACGTTCTACAAGACGCTGACCGAGCCGCTCGACGGCGCGGGTGCGCCGCCCAAGCCCGAGGCGAAGCCGGTCGCGATCAAGATCCCGCCCGCGACCCCGTCGAGCCAGACGTCGCCCGCACCGCCGCCGCCCCCGGTGGCGGCCAAGCCGGCCCCCACGCCACCGACCGCCTCTGCACCCTCGCTTCCCCCAGCTCCCGCGAAGACCGCGGACGGCAGAGCTGTGGACGGGGGGAGTGCAAACAATGCCGCGGCGAGCGCGCCGAGTCCGAACGGCCCGGCCACCCCGTACACCATCCAGGTCGGCGCCTACAAGAACCGCCGTCAGGCCGACGACTCGCGGCAGCAGCTCGCCAGCGCCGGGCTGGATGCCTATGTGGTCACGCTCGCGGTGCAGGAAGGGGTGGCCCGCTACCGGGTGCGGGTCGGCACCTATCGCTCCCGCGAGGAAGCGGCCGCGGCCGCCGAGCGGCTCCGCGCGCAGCGCTCGCTGACCACGTTCGTCACGCCCAAATAGAAGACCCCGCCGCGATGGACCGGCGCATCGGCCGCATCCTGATCTCCCGCGACGAGATCGCGGCCCGCGTCGCCGAGCTCGGGGAGGCCATCGGCCGGGATTACGCGGGCCGGGCGCCCGTGCTGGTCGGCGTGCTCAAGGGAGCGGTGGTGTTCACGGCTGATCTCCTGCGCGCCATCCCCGTGCCGACCGCGATGGACTTCATGGCGGTGTCCTCCTACGGCTCGGGAACCCGGTCCTCCGGGGTCGTGCGCCTGACCGCCGACCTATCGCTGTCCATCGAGGGGCGGGATGTGATCATCGTGGAGGACGTCATCGACTCGGGACGGACCATCAGCTACCTGCGCCGCAACCTGGCGACCCGCCACCCCCGGAGCCTGGCGCTCTGCGGCCTGCTCGACAAGGTCTCCCGCCGGGAGGTCGAGGTGGACGTGGACTACGTGGGGTTCGTGATCCCGGACGAGTTCGTGGTGGGCTATGGGCTCGACTACGACGGCCGGCACCGGGAGCTGCCGGATCTGGCCGTCCTGGAGGCCGTCACGCCCTCCTGATCCCCTCGGGGCGCCCCCGCGAGGCGGCGCGCCCTTATGGTATGATTCCGGGCATGAATCCGTTCTACAAAAACCTCGCCCTCTGGATGGTGATCGGACTCATCGTCATCCTCCTGTTCCAGCTCTTCCAGCAGAACCAGTCGCCCCGGGGGGAGATCGTCTTCTCGGACTTCCTGAAGAAGGTGGAGACCGGGGAGGTCCGCGAGGTCACTCTCAAGGGCAATAACGTTTCCGGACGGTTGAGCGATGGCTCCACCTTCCGTACCTACACCGCCGACTACCCGGATCTCGTGAAGTCGCTCAAGGACCGGGGGGTCAAGATCGACGTCAAGCCGGCCGAGACCAACTCGTGGCTGGCCGTCGTGCTCCAGTGGGTCCCGATGCTGCTCTTCATCGGCGTCTGGATCTTCTTCATGCGCCAGATGCAGGGCGGGGGCGCCAAGGCCCTGTCCTTCGGCAAGGCCCGGGCCCGGCTGATCTCGGAGAAGCAGAACAAGGTCACGTTCCAGGACGTGGCGGGCGTGGACGAGGCCAAGGAAGAGCTCCGGGAGATCATCGAGTTCCTGAAGGACCCGCCCAAGTTCCAGAAGCTCGGGGGCAAGATCCCCAAGGGCGTGCTCCTGGTGGGCCCTCCCGGCACCGGGAAGACCCTGCTGGCCAAGGCCATCGCGGGCGAGGCCAACGTGCCGTTCTTCTCGATCTCCGGGTCGGACTTCGTCGAGATGTTCGTGGGCGTGGGCGCCTCCCGGGTGCGCGACCTGTTCGAGCAGGGCAAGAAGCACGCGCCCTGCATCATCTTCATGGACGAGATCGACGCGGTCGGCCGGCACCGGGGCGCGGGCCTGGGCGGCGGGCACGACGAGCGCGAGCAGACCCTGAACCAGCTCCTGGTCGAGATGGACGGCTTCGAGACCAACGAGGGCGTGATCCTCATCGCCGCGACCAACCGGCCCGACGTGCTGGACCCGGCGCTGCT
>DATFUK010000532.1:0-4301 GCA_035260865.1 Candidatus Methylomirabilota bacterium
GTTCCACTCCTTCCAGCTGTCGCCCACGAAGCTGCCCACCTGGTAGAGGCCCGCCGCATCCCACGCCTCCGCGATGAGCTTCGTCCCCGCCAGCGCCGGGTCCGACTCGATGTCCCATAGCACCGGCGGGCTGGGCATCACGTTGCCCGACTCGTCCCGGTCCAGGATCGACGCCAGATCGAAGCGGAAGCCGTCCACGTGCATCGTGCCGGCCCAGTAACGGAGACTATCCAGGATCATCCGCCGCACGATGGGATGATTGGCGTTGAGCGTGTTGCCGGTGCCGCTATAGTTCGCGTACCGTGCGCGGTCCGCTTCGAGGATGTAGTACGTCGGGTTGTCCAGTCCGCGATAGCTCAGGGTCGGTCCGCGGTGGTCGCCTTCCGCGGTGTGGTTGAACACCACGTCGAGGATGACCTCGAGGCCGGCCCGATGCAGCGCCTTGACCATGTCGCGGAACTCGTCGACGGGACCGGCCGGGTCTCGACGTGAGCTGTAGGCCTGGTGGGGCGCGAAGCAGCACACCGGCGCGTAGCCCCAGTAGTTCACGAGTCCCGGGGGGCAGTCCTGAGGGTCGAACTGGAAGACCGGCAGCAGCTCCACCGCGGTGACACCGAGCCGCTGCAGATACGGGATCTTCTGGATCAGGCCCGCGAACGTGCCGCGCAGCCCTTCGGGCAGGTCGGAGCTCGGATGCCGGGTGAAGCCGGCCACGTGCATCTCGTACACGATGGTCCGCGCGGACGGCCGCTGCAGGGGCGCGTCGCCCTCCCAATCGTAGGCGGCCACGTCGATCACCACGCTCTTCATCGCGGTTCGCGCGTTGTCGCCCGGTCCTTTGGCGGCGTCGCGCCCGTAGCCCGACGGCGTCACCACGCCCCGGCCATAGGGATCGAGGAGGACCTTGGGGGGGTCGAAGCGCAACCCGCTCGACGGATCGAACGGTCCTTCGGCCCGGTATCCGTACAGCTGGCCGGGCCGGAGCCCGGGCACGAAGGTGTGCCAGTAGTGATACGTACGGTTGGTCGATGGATCGAGGCGAACCACCCGCGCGGGCTTGGGCTCGTCCGCCGCGTCGAAGAGCAGGAGCTCCATCCCGGTCGCGTGCCGGGAGTAGACACTGAAGTTGACGCCGGTCGGCGACGGCGTCGCGCCCAGTGGGGAGCTCGAGCCTTCGGGCAAGCGGTCGCTCACCGCCTGCCCAGCAGCGCCTTGGCCGACGTCACAACCCCCTCCGGCTCGAAGCCGAACTTCTGCTGGAGCGACTTCAGCGGCGCGGACGCCCCGAACGTCTTCATGCCGATCACGCGGCCGGTGCTGCCGACGTATCGCTCCCAGCCGAACGTGGACGCCTGCTCGATCGCCACCCGCGCGGTCACCCCGGGCGGGAGCACCCGGTCCCGGTACTCCGGCGGCTGGCGCTCGAAGATCTCCCACGACGGCATCGACACCACGCGCGAGCGGATCCCCTCGGCCACCAGCTTCCCGTGGGCTTCCACCGCGAGGCTCAGCTCGCTCCCCGACGCGATGAGGATCACTTCGGGTTGGCCCGACGGGGGATCCGCCAGGACGTAGGCTCCCCGTGCCACTCCCGCGGCGGGGGCGTAGACCTGACGGTCGAGAGTCGGCAACGCCTGCCGCGAGAGCGCGAGCACGGCCGGCTCGTGGCGCAGCTGCATCACGTAGCGGTACGCCTCCACGACTTCGTTGGCGTCGCCGGGCCGCAGCGTGACCAGCCCGGGGATGGCGCGCAAGGACGCCAGATGCTCCACCGGCTGGTGGGTGGGGCCATCCTCCCCGTCCCCCATGGCGTCGTGCGTGAACACGAAGATCGTCGGCAGCTCCATCAGGGCCGACAGGCGGATGGCCGGGCGGGCGTAGTCGCTGAAGATGAAGAAGGTCGCGCCGAACGCTCGCAGCTTCGACAGCGAGAGCCCGTTGACGATCGCCGCCATCGCATGCTCGCGGATGCCGAAGTGAAGGTTCTTGCCCCCGGGGCTTCCGGCCTGGAAGCTCCCCGCGCCCGGATAGGTCAGGGTGGTCTTGTTCGACGGCGCCAGATCCGCGGACCCGCCGAGGAACCACGGAATGTTCTGCGCGAGGACGTTGAGCACCTTGCCCGAAGCGTCGCGGCCCGCGAGGCCCTTGGCGTCCGCCGCGAAGACGGGGAGATCGCGATCCCACCCGGCCGGCAGGTCCCGGCGCTGGATCTGGTCGATCTCGTTGGCGAGGTCCGGATGGGCGGACCGGTACGATGCGACGCGCGCCGTCCACTGGCTCCGGGCCGCGGCGCCCCGCGCGCCGATGCCGGCGTCGAAATGCTCGCGGACGCCGTCGGGTACCAGGAACTGGGCGTCCTCCGGCCACCCGTAGCTGCGCTTCGTCTCACGGACCTCGTCGCCGCCGAGCGGCTCGCCGTGGGCCGCGGCGGTGTCGTGCTTGTGCGGGGAGCCGTACCCGATGTGGCTGTCCAGAACGATGAGGGTGGGACGCGCCTTCGTCTCCCGGAAGACACCCAGCGCGTGCTGGATCCGATCGAGATCGTTCGCGTCGCCCACTCGCACGATGTTCCATCCGTAGGCAAGGAACCGGGCCGGGACGTCCTCGGTGAAGGCGAGGCTGGTCGGCCCCTCGATCGTGATGTGGTTGTTGTCGTAGACCCAGCAGAGGTTGTCGAGTCCCAGGTGCCCGGCGAGCGAGGCCGCTTCCGACGCCACGCCCTCCATCAGGCACCCGTCGCCACACACCGCGTAGATGTCGTAGTCGAAGATCTCGAATCCCGGGCGATTGTACCGGGCCGCGAGCCACTTCTGTGCGATGGCCATCCCCACGCTCGTCGCCACCCCCTGCCCGAGCGGGCCGGTGGTGGTCTCCACCCCCGACACCCAGTGATACTCGGGGTGGCCGGGCGCCTTGCTGTCGATCTGGCGAAAGCGGCGGATGTCCTCCAGCGACACCGAGGGGTGCCCCAGCCGCTCGTAGTCGGCATTCACCGCCCGCGTCCCGGTCAGATGCAGCACGGACCAGAGCAGCATCGAGGCGTGACCGTTGGAGAGGACGAATCGATCACGATTGGGCCAGAGCGGATCCAGTGGATCGAAGCGCATCACGCGGTTCCAGATCGTGTAGACGAGGGGCGCGAGGGCCATCGGCGTACCCGGGTGCCCCGACTTGGCGCGCTCGACCGCGTCGATCGAGAGCGTGCGGATGGTGTTGACCGAGAGCCGGTCGAGCTCGGCATCTGTCATCGGCACGGCGACGTTGGTAGTACTCATTGGCTTATCCTCGTCGGTTGGAGCTCCAGGGACGCCACCTTGGCCAGGCGGCGCAAGTGTCGCGGGGCGTGACTGAACTCGGCGGCCAGGAACGTCTGCACGAGATCCCAGGCCACGCCTGGGCCTACCGCGCGGCCGTCGAGGCAGATGATGTTCATGTGGTCGTCCTCGACACCCTGCCCGGCGGAAAAATGGTCATGGATCAACGCGGCACGAATAGCCGGCACCTTGTTGGCGCAGATCGAGGCGCCCACGCCGCTGCCGCAGACGGCCACCCCGCGCTCGACCGTCCTCGCCGCCACCGCCTGGGCGAGCGGGATGATGAAGTCCGGATAGTCGTCGTCCGGGCTCAGCTCGTGCGCCCCGAAATCGACGACGTCATACCCGGCCGCACGCAGCCGCGCGACCAGATCCTCTTTCAACCCAAACCCGCCGTGATCGGTGGCGATTCCGACACGCATGCTGGCTTCTCCGTGGTGCCTCAGCGTAGTGATGGCTCAGATCCCGACCGTGCCGCCGCCTCGTGGTCGGCCAGCACCAGGGCCTGGCGCTGATCAATCCGCCCGGCGGGAATCGACCGATCACCCCTACACAGGCGCGCCAGCATCTCCGCCTTCTCGCGCCCGGTGATCAGCCAGACGATGCGCCGGGTCCGGTTGAGCGCGGGATAGGTCAAGGTCATCCGGCGCCGGCCTTGATAGACCCCCGTGAGCGCGACGTCTGTGCCGGTGACGTCCAGCGCGGGATCCCCGGGCACCAGCGACGCGGTGTGGCCGTCGGGCCCAAGGCCGAGATGGGCGAGATCGAGCACCGCGGGCGAGCCGGCGATCTGCCGGAGCGTCAGCGCGTAGCGCGCGCCGGCCGCTTCCAGATCAGCCGATTCGACCGGCATCGCATGAACCTGCTCGGGCCGTAGCGGACAACGGGCGAGCAGGCTCTCGCGCAGGTGGGTGAGGTTCCGGTCGGGGTCTCCGGCCGGCGCCACGCGCTCGTCCACCTGGACGACATGCACGCCGGCCCATGGCA
>DATFUK010000533.1:0-13045 GCA_035260865.1 Candidatus Methylomirabilota bacterium
GTGGGATCGTCTCATGGACATCAACGCCAAGAGCGTGTTCCTCGGCATGAAGCACGCGGTGCCGGTCATGCGGCGGGGCGGCGGGGGGTCCATCGTGAACATCTCCTCGATCTCCGGCTTCGTGGGGCAGGACAAGATCCATATGGGCTACAACGCCTCCAAGGGCGCGGTGCGCATCATGACCAAGTCGGGCGCGGTGCAGTACGGCAAGGACGGCATCCGCGTGAACTCGGTCCATCCGGGCTTCCTGCCCCCGATGCGGACCTCGAAGGGCTCGGCCGACCCGGCGTGGCGGAAGCCGCTGCTGGACGCGGTCCCGCTGAGGCGGGAGGGGCGGATCGAGGAGGTCGCCCACGCGGTCCTGTTCCTGGCCTCCGACGAGGCCTCGTACATCTCGGGGACCGAGCTGGTGGTGGACGGAGGGTTCCTCGCGGTCTGATGACCACCCGGCGCATCGCGGGCTTCTGCGCCCTCTGCCGCTCGCGCTGCGGCTGCGTCTCGGTCGTGGAAGACGGGCGCCTGGTCGCGGTCGAGCCTGACCCCTCGCATCCCACCGGGGCCAGCCTCTGCGTGAAGGGCCGGGCGGCCCCGGAGCTGGTCTACGCGGAAGACCGGCTGCTCTACCCGATGCGCCGCACCCGGCCGAAGTCCGATCCGGACGCGGGCTGGCAGCGGATCAGCTGGGACGAAGCGCTCGACTGGACGGCCGCCAAGATGCGGGAGGTGGCCCGGCGGCACGGGCCCGAGGGCGTGGCCTTCGGCTGCACCACGCCCGCGGGCACCGCGGTCTCCGACGGCTTCCTGTGGATCCTGCGGCTCATCCGCGCCTTCGGGAGCCCGAACCTGGTGTGGGGCGAGGAGCTGTGCGCCTGGCACCGGGACTTCGTCACCCCGTTCACCTTCGGCGTGGACATCGGCACCCCCGATTTCGAGCGCACCGGCTGCCTGCTGCTCTGGGGCCACAACCCGTCCGCCACCTACCTGGCGCAGGCCACCGCGGTCGCGGAGGTGACGGCACGCGGGGCGGCCCTGATCGTGGTGGATCCGCGGCGGGCGGGGGCAGCCGCCCGGGCCGACCAGTGGCTGCGCGTGCGCCCGGGCACCGACGGCGCGCTCGCGCTGGGATTGGCCGCGGTCATGATCGCGGAGGGCTGGTACGATCGCGACTTCATCCGCGACTGGTCGAACGGCTCCTTCCTGGTGCGCGCGGACACGAGCCGCCTGCTGACCGCCGCCGATCTCTCCGCGGTGGGCAGCCCCGCGCACTACGTGGCCTGGGATCGCGCCGCCGGGCGGCCGATCGCCTACGATCCGGCCGCCGCCGACTTCATCGAGCCGATCGGCGACCCGCAGCTCGACGGGACCGTCCGGTGCATGACGCGCTCGGGCCCCGTCACGTGCGTGCCCGCGTTCGAGACCTACGCCGCCCTCTGCCGGGAGTACCCGCCCGAGCGCGTCGAGCGGATCACCGGCGTCCCGGCCGCCCAGATCGTCGAGACCGCCCGGCTCCTGTGGGAGCGCCGCCCGGTGTCCTATTTCCACTGGACCGGGCTCGAGCAGCACACCAACGCGAGCCAGACCGTGCGCGCGCTCTCGCTTCTCTACGCGCTCACCGGCTGCTTCGACGCGCCCGGCGGCAACGTGCGGCCGAGCCGGCCGGTGGTCAACGACCTCGCGCCGCTCTCGCTGCTCCCGGAGCGCCAGCGCGCGAAGGCGCTCGGCCTGGCCGGACGGCCGCTCGGCCCCGCCCGCCAGGGCTGGCCCATCGCGGCCGACGCCTACCGCGCCATGCTCCACGGCGCGCCCTACCCGGTGCGCGGCATGGTCGGATTCGGCACCAACCTGCTGCTCTCCGCGCCGGGCGCGGCCACCGCCCGCGCCGCGCTGACCAGCCTCGACTTCCTGGTTTACGCCGATCTCTTCCTGACCCCCACCGCGGCGCTGGCCGACGTGGTGCTGCCGGTGTCCACCGCGTGGGAGCGCGAGGGCCTGCGCGTGGGCTTCGGCCCGACGCAGGACGGCGAGCAGCACGTGCAGCTCCGGCCCGCGGTGGTGGCGCCGCGGGGCGAGGCGCGCTCGGACATCTGGATCGTCTGCGAGCTGGCCCGGCGCCTCGGGCTCGGCGAGCGGTTCTGGAACGGGGACGAGGACGCCGGGCACCGCTTCATGCTCGAGCCCACCGGGGTCACCCTCGAACAGCTCCGCGCGCAGCCGGGCGGGGTGCGCACCGTGGTCGAGCCGCGCTTCAAGCGCTACGCGACCCGCGGCGCCAATGGCCCGGTGGGCTTCGCGACGCCGAGCCGCCGCGTGGAGATCTTCTCCCCGCAGCTCCAGCAGCACGGGCAGGCGCCCCTGCCCGAGTACGTCGAGCCGGCGGCGAGCCCGGTCAGCCGCCCCGACCTCGCGGCGCGCTTCCCGCTCCAGCTCACCACCGCCAAGGTCGTGCAGTTCTGCCACAGCCAGCACCGGAGCCTGGCGCGCCTGCGGCGGCACAGCCCCGACCCGCAGGTCGAGCTGCACCCGGCCGCCGCCGAGGCCCGCGGCATCACGAGCGACGACTGGGTGCTGATCGAGACGCCGCAGGCCACCATGCGGGCGCGGGCGCGGCTCAACCCGAGCCTGGCCGCCGAGGTGGTCTGCGCGCAGTTCGGCTGGTGGCAGCCGTGCGAGCCGTTGGGGCTCGGGGGCTTCCCGGCGGAGGGCGCGGCCAGCGCCAACTACAACAACCTGATCGATCCCGACACCGCCGATCCGATCAGCGGGACGGTCGCGCTGCGGTCCTACATCTGCCAGGTCCGCCGAGGAGAGCCGTGAGCACCACCGAGCAAGCCATCGACGCGTTCTGGACCGCGGCCCGCAGCCGGACCGCCCCGCCCGCCGAGTGGATGGGCCGCCTGAGCCGCGAGGAGGCCTACCACGTGCAGCTTGGCGTGCTCGCGCGGTACGTGGCGGCGGGCGAGCGGCAGGCCGGCTGGAAGGTCGGCCTCACCTCGAAGGCGATGCAGATCCAGCAGAAGGTGCACGAGCCGGTGCTGGGCTTCCTGCTCGCCAGCGGCGAGCGGCCGAGCGGCACGCGCTTTCAGTTCGCGGACCTGATCAATCCGGGCTTCGAGAACGAGCTGTGCCTCACGGTGGGCCGCACGCTGCGGGGACCCGGCGTCACCGACGCGCAGGCCCAGGCCGCGCTCAGCGCCATGGCCCCGGCCTTCGAGATCATCGAGAAGCGCGGCGACTTCGCGGCCGATCTCAACGTGAGCCTGGCCGACAACGCGCAGCAGCGCGCCTACGTGACCGGCGCGGCGATGCCGGTGCCCGCGGGCTTCGACCTGGCCGCGGTGGCGCTCGAGCTCTCCGTCAACGGCGGCCCCCCCGACCGGGCCACCGGCGCGGAGGTGCTGGGCACGCCGGCGGCCTCCATCGCCTGGCTGGCCAACAAGCTCGCCGAGTTCGGCCTGGTGCTGGAGGCCGGCATGAAGGTGATGTCGGGCTCGTTCACCCGCCAGTACGCCATCACCCGCGCCGACCGCATCGCCGCGACCTTCACCCCGGTCGGCCCCGTCCGCGCCGACTTCGTCTAGGGGTCAGGTCTTGAATTACGACATTTCTCCGGCCGTAGGCGAGTCGATAGCGCTAGGAATGTCGTAATTCAAGACCTGACCCCAGATCACGCGACCAGGACGACCTTGCCGTGGTGGCCTGATTCCATCACCGCCTCGTGGCTGCGCGGGGCCTGGGCCAGCGGCAGCTCGAGGGCGATGAGCGGGCGCAGCGAGCCGTTGCGGAGCCCCTCGACGAGCGCGGCGTGGATGCCCGCGAGCTGGGCCGGGGTGGCGTGGTTGAGCGCCATGCCCAGGATGGCCGCGTCCTTGTTCATGGCGATCCGCGCGTTGATCTCGGTATTGCCGCGATTACCGATGACCACGATGCGACCCCGCAGCGCGATGGTGTTCAGGTCCTTCTGGAGATTCACGTTGGCCAGCATCTCCATGATGATGTCGGGCCCGCGCCCACCGGTCAGCTTGACGCACTCCTCGAGATAACCCGCCGCGGTGTGATCGAGCACGTGGTGCGCGCCCTGCTCCGCGACGAGGCGCCGCCCCTTCTCGGTGCTCGCGGTGCCGATGACGGTGAGCCCGCGCGCCCGCGCGAGCTGTACCGCGCCGATGCCCACGCCCCCGCTCGCCCCGTGGACCAGCACCGTTTCCCCCGCCTCCCCGTGGGCGCGGTTGAAGAGCGCGTGGTAGGCGGTGGCGTAGGGGACGTTCATGGCCGCGCCCTGCGGGAACGTGGCGCCGGCGGCCAGCGGATGCACCTGCCCCTGCTCGCACACCGCGTACTCCGCGTAGGCGCCGGTCACGGTGCCGCCCACGTAGACGCGGTCGCCCTTCTGCACCGCGGTGACGCCCGAGCCCGCCGCCTCGATGACGCCGGCCGCGTCCGCGCCCGGGGTGTAGGGCAGCTTGGGCCCGCGGTTGTCGGTGTTGCTGCGCAGGTAGGTGTCCACCGGGTTGACGCCGACCGCGTGGATGCGGACCAGCACCTGGCTGGGCCCCGGCTGGGGCGTGGGAATCTCCTCGATCTTCAGGACCGCCGGACCGCCGTACTCCGAGACGCGGATCGCTTTCATGGGTGGGGCTCCTTTCGGGCCCCGAGTCTACCTCATCAGGACGCGGGCGGGTCCGGGGTTCCCATCCAGAACGGCGAGGTCTTGCCGATCCGCTCGAGATAGGCGCGGCGCTCCGCGGCGCGGCGCGGATACCAGGACGAGAGGTAGTCGCCGTCCAGCATGTGCCGACGGCTCTCGGTGCCGAAGAATCCCGCGAGCTGCTCGAGCGTGATGAACCCCTCCTCGGACCTCGGCTGAAACTCGCTCCACCGCCGCGCGTGCTCTTCCGACCGGAAGAGGTTCATCCCGGTTCAGAGGTAGTACGATCGCCCGCGCGACGGCCCGAACCCGAAGGCGAGATGGCCGACGAGGCCGGGCGGGTCCGCCCACGTGATGCGCCCGTCGCGCATCTCCACCGTGACCGGATCGCCGCAGTCGAGGCACGGCGCGTCCACGCGGACGGTCTCGCCCGGGAAGAGCCACGTCGCGGACGTGGCCTCGAACCCGCACTGGGCGAACCACCGCTGCTCGCCCCGCACCGTGATGCGGTACTGGGTGGGCAGGTTGTTGAGCGGCGGGAACGAGGCGATGTAGTCGGTCTCGGGGTGGAGCCAGCCGATCGGGTACGCCTGCATCACGTCGCGGAGCAGGCCGCGGCCGGCCTCGACGGGCAGGCCGAGGGCGCGCGCCAGCTCCGCGTGATGCGGGGCGCGGCCGGTGTCCACCAGGCTTCGCATGATGCGCTGGAAGGCTTGATCCATCAGTCGTGCGTCGGGCATCGGGAACCTCCCTTCAGTCGGGTAGCACCGCGATCGCGGAGATCTCGATGAGCGCGCCCTCACGCAGCAGGCCGGCCACGATGACCCCGGTGGCGGTCGGGTAGCGGCCCTTGAAGAACTCGCGCCGCACCTCCGCGGTCTTACCGTAGTTCTCGGTGGTGGTCACGTACTCGGTGGTCTGCACGATGTGCTCGAAGCCGCCGCCCGCGGCGGCCAGGAGCTTGGCGAACTTCTCGAAGATGTACCGGGTCTGGGCCGCGATGTCCCCGGGCCCGACGATCTTGCCGCTCTCGTCGCCCGCGGTCATGCCCGAGATGAAGAGCAGGTTGCCGGCGCGGACGGCGGGCGAGAACGTGTAGCGGGCGGGCCAGGGGCTCGACCCCGTGATCACCTCGTGGGCTGGCATCGCATTCTCCTCGGGCGCGGGCCGGTCATGGACCGGATCATCGCCCCCGCAGCAGGAACCGCTGGATCTTGCCGGTCTCGGTCTTCGGGAGCTGATCGAGGAACTCGATCTCCCGGGGGTACTGGTGCCGGCCCAGGTGCGTCTTCACCACGTCCACGATCTCCGTCTCGAGCCCGCCCTGCGCGGCGCGGCCCGGCTTGAGCACGACGTAGGCCTTGACGATCTGGCCCCGCAGCGCGTCGGGCTTGCCCACCACCGCGGCCTCGGCCACCGCCGGATGCTTCAGGATCGCGCTCTCGACCTCGAACGGCCCGATGCGGTACCCCGCACTCTTGATCACGTCGTCCGCGCGGCCCTCGAACCAGAAGTACCCTTCCGCGTCGCGCCGGGCCAGGTCCCCGCAGGTCATCCACTCGCCGCGGTACATCTCGCGGTCCCGGTCCTCGTCGCGCCAGTAGCCGAGCGAGTAGTAGCCCTCCGGGTGCGGCTTCATCCCGACGTGCCCCACCACGTCCGGCGCCACCTCCCGGCCGCCGTCGTCGACCACCGCGATCGTGCACCCCGGCAGGGGCAGCCCCATCGAGCCCGCCTTGACCGTCATCTCCACGGTGGCGAAGTTGCCGATCGGCAGCCCGAGCTCGCTCGAGCCGTACTGGTCGCGCACGGTGACGCCCCAGTGCTCGCGGAAGAAGCGCACGACCTCCGCGTTGAGCGGCTCGCCGCAGCTGCTCGCGCTGCGCACGCGCCCGCCGCCGCCGGCCGCCGCGGCCCCGAGCGCCATCACGCCGCGCAGGAGCGTCGGGGTCGTCGCGAGGTTGCTCACGCCGAGCTCGCGCAGCCGCGCCAGGCAGAACTCCGGCGTCGGCGCGGCCTCGTGCGAGAGCACCGGCACGCCCAGGGCGAGCGCGCCCATGTAGCAGACCAGCCCGTAGCCCCAGCCGGGATCGCCGGTCGGCCAGAAGACGTCGTCGGGCCGCAGATCGGCGCCGTGAATCAAGTGCGGATGGATCGCCACCGGGAAGTTCGCGGCGATCTTCACGCCCTTGGGCGGGCCGGTCGAGCCCGAGGTGTAGAGGAGCACCGCGTGATCTTCTCGACGGACGTCGGCCAGTCGGGTCACGTCCGCCTGCCCCTGCATGATCCGCCCGAAGTCCACGTCGCCCGGCGCGCCGGCGCCGCCGCCGGTCACCGTGATGACCGTGACCCCGTCCGGAAGCGGCTCGGGAAACCGGGCGCGCTGCTCCCACTGCGTGACCAGCACCCGGGCGCCGCTGTGGCGGACGCGGAACTCGATCGCGTCGGGCCCGAAGCCGGTGAAGATCGGCACGTAGACCGCCCCCACCTTCCAGGTCCCGATCATCGCGACGAGCATCTCGGGGATGCGCGGAAGGAAGCCCGCGATCCGGTCGCCGGGGCCCACGCCCAGCTCGCGGAGCACGTTGGCGAACCGGGCGGTCAGGCGGGCGAGCTCGTCGAACGTGTAGGTCCGGGCCTCGCCGCGCTTGCCGAACCACCGGAGCGCGACGCGGCCGGAGCCGGCGTGGCGGTCCACGATCGCGCGCCCGAGGTTCACCGGCGCGCCCCCGGTGAAGCCCATCGCCCGGGCGCTCTCCTCCCAGCGGAAGGCCTGGCACGCGGCGCGATGGCTCGGGCGGCTCATGGTCCGGGGCTGCGGCCATCGAGGATACCGCAGTTTGGGGATGCCGCACTTTGCGGATACCGCACTTGCGCGAAACGGGCGGACGGGATACACCAGTGGGCGAACGGCACCCCGACCCCAGGAGAGACCGCCCATGAGCGAGACCGTGACGAGCCAGGCCGAGACGCTGCTGATGGAGAAGGACGGCCCGATCGGCTGGATCACCTTCAACCAGCCGCACAAGCGCAACGCGGTGAGCCAGGAGATGTGGCAGCGCATGCCCGAGTACGTGCGGGAGCTCTCGACCGACAACGCGATCCGGGTCGTCATCCTCCGCGGGGCGGGCGAGACCGCCTTCGTGGCCGGCGCCGACATCTCCCAGTTCAAGGACCGCCGGCGCAATGCGGCCGACGAGGAGGAGTACCGGCGCATCTCGGCGGCCGGATCGGAGTCGCTGTCCACGCTCGGCAAGCCGCTGCTCGCGATGATCCACGGCTTCTGCATCGGCGGCGGCGTCGGCATCGCGATCACCTGCGACATGCGCATCGCGGCGGACGACGCGCGCTTCGGCATCCCGGCCGCCCGGCTCGGCCTCGGCTATCACTACCGCGGGATGGAGAAGCTGATGCACCTGATCGGCCCCGCGTACACCAAGGAGCTCTTCTTCACCGCGCGCACCGACTTCAGCGCCCAGGACGCGCTGCGCATGGGGCTGGTGAACCAGGTGGTGCCGAAGGCGGACCTCGAGCGCTTCACCCGGGACTACGCGCTGACGATGGCGCGCAACGCCCCGCTCACCCTGCGCTCGGCCAAGGCCACCGTGGAGCAGCTGCTCAGGCCGGCCGCCGACCGCGACCTCGCGATGCTGGATCGGCTGATCACCGACTGCTTCAACAGCCAGGACTACCAGGAGGGCGTGAAGGCCTTCTCGGAGAAGCGCCGGCCGCAGTTCCAGGGCCGCTGACCGGAGCGGCGCCATGCTCGTCGAGGCGAAGCTCGCCCAGCTCGGCCTGACCCTGCCCGATCTCGATCAGCACTACCGCGGTAACGCCTCCGGGGCGCGCTTCATCTCGCACCTGGCGGTCGGGAACATGCTCTACCTCTCCGGCACCACCCCGGTGAAGGACGGCCGGCCGTACCTGCCCGGCATCGTCGGCGCGGACCTCACGATCGAGCAGGGTTACGAGGCCGCGCGCTACGCGGCGATCACCACCCTGTCCGCGGTCAAGTACGCGCTCGGCGACCTCGATCGCGTCCAGCAGGCGGTGCAGCTCATCGGCTTCGTCAACTCTGCGCCCGGCTTCGGCCAGCAGCCGCGCGTGATCAACGGGGCCACCGATCTGCTGGTCGAGCTCTACGGCGACCGGGGCAAGCCGACCCGCGCGGCCATCGGCTGCCAGGGCCTCGCCATCAACCACTCGGTGGAAATCGTGCTCACCCTGCTCTTCACCGGCGAGGGCACCAAGCCCCCCCTCGCCCGCGACCACTACGCGCAATAGCGGGTCCATCACGTGATGCGGCCGGCGAGCCGGACGCTCCCTGACCTGCTGGACGAGCTGGCCGCGCGCCAGCCGGATCACGAGCTCATCGTGGGCGGCGGGGAGCGGCTGAGCTATGCGCAGACGCGGGAGCGGGCGCGGCGGCTCGCCAAGGGGCTCCGCCGGATCGGCGTGACCGCGGGCGATCGGGTCGCTCTGGTCATGACCAATCGGCCGGAGTGGCTGCTGATCGACTTCGCGGTCACGATGCTGGGCGCGACCCTGGTGCCGATCAGCACGTGGTCGCGGCCGCGCGAGCTCGAGTACGTGCTGGCCCACTGCGGCGTCACGACCCTGATCACGATCCCGCGCCTGGGCGCCCAGCGCTTCCTCGACGCGGTGGCCGAGATGGGCCCCGGCTCGGCCCGCCTGCCCGACCTGCGCCGCGTGGTGGTCGCGGGCGACGAGCGCCCGGCGGGGACGATCGCGCTCGACGATCTGGCCGCGCTGGGCCGGGACGTGCCGGACGCGGAGATCGACGCCGCACAGCGCGCGGTGACCGCGGAGGACGTGGCGTGCATCCTCTACACCTCCGGCACCACCTCGACGCCCAAAGGGGTGCAGCTCCGCCACGGCGGCCTCCTCGAGAACATGTGGAACATTGGCGAGCGGCAGCACCTGACCCCGGCCGACCGCATGTGGATGGGCATCTCGCTCTTCTGGAGCTTCGGCGCCAACGCCCTGGTGGCGGTGATGAGCCACGGGGGGACCCTGGTGCTGCAGGAGCAGCTCGACGCGGGGGAGGCGCTGGCCCTGATCGAGCGCGAGCGCTGCACGGTGTACTACGGCACCCCGAACATCGCGCTCGCGCTCACCGAGCATCCCGACCGGCCGCGGCGGGATCTCTCGTCGCTCCGCACCGGCGCGGCCATCGGCCCGCCCGCGGCCATGCAGATGGTGATGGATCTCGGAGCACGCGAGATCTGCAACGTCTACGGGCTCACCGAGTGCTACGGCAACTGCTCGGTCACCGACGCGCGCGATGACGCCGAGGTGCGGCGCACCACGGTGGGCTATCCCCTGCCCGGGATGGAGATCCGCGTGGTCGATCGCGAGAGCCGACAGCCCCTGCCCACCGGCGAGATCGGCGAGATCCTGGTGCGCGGGCTGCTCACGCCCGGCTACTTCCGCGATCCCGAGAAGAACGCGGCGTCGTTCGACGGCGCCGGATTCCTGCTCACCGGAGATCTCGGCTTCATCGGCGACGACGGGCGCCTGCGCTTTCGCGGACGCATCAAGGAGATGGTCAAGACCGGCGGCATCAACGTGGCCCCGCTCGAGGTCGAGGAGGTGCTCCTGTCGGACGCCACGGTCGAGCAGGCCTATGTGGTCGGGCTACCCGATCCGCGCAAGGAGGAGATCCTGGTCGCGGTGGTCGTGCCGAAGCCGGGCCGGGCCGTTGATCCCGCGGCCCTGCGCGCGCTCTGCCGCGACGCCCTCGCCGCCTACAAGGTCCCGCAGCAGATCCACGTGATGATCCGCGAGGACCTACCCGTCACCAGCACCGGCAAGGTCCAGAAGTTTCGCCTCGCCGAGCTCCTGGCCGCCCGCTAGCTTCGGGGTCAAGACCTGACCCCAGATCATCCCGAAATGTCGTAATTCAAGACCTGACCCCGGGCTACCCCGGGCTACCCACCGAGCTAGCGCAGACCGGCCGCGGCGAGGCGGGGGAAGACGACGTCGCGGAAGGCGGCGATCTCCCGGACCGGCGGCGTGAAGGTCTCGAGCGGCATGAGGTAGAGGTTCCGCACGCCGAGCTTGGTCAGCTCCGCGACGCGGGCGGCGCAGTCCTCGGCGGTCCCGATGAGCCCCATCGCCTCGCAGAGCTGGGCGACCACCTCGTCGGGCACGAATGACGTCGCGGCGATGGCCGCCTCCCAGTCGTGGGCGTGGGAGAGATCGGGGTAGATCTTCCACACCGCGTCCGGGATCGTGAGCGGCGGGAGCTTCAAACCCGCGGGCTCGAGCCAGTAGCCGCCCCAGCGCAGGATGCCCCAATGCACCGACGTCGGCCGGGCCTGGCGCAGGGCCTCCGCGCTGGTCGGGAGCGCCGCGGTGCGCACCGCCCAGATCACCTCGAGATCCTCGACCTTCCGCCCCGCCCGCTTGGCGCCGCGCTCGAGCAGCTCGAGCGCGCGCCGCACGATGCCGCGGTTGCTGCCCACCAGCAGCAGCACGCCGTCGGCGACCTCGCCCGCGACCTCGATCGCCTTGGGCCCGGAGGCGGCCATCAGCACCGGGATGCGCCGCCCGCCCGAGTAGGCCAGGCGCCCGGCGGTCTCGCCGAACCGCGCGCTCTCCCCGGCCAGCAATGTCTTGATGGTGGCGATGGACTCCCGCATCTCGGCGAGGGTGGCCGCCTTCCGCCCGATGGTGGTGGCCGAGGTGTAGCCGGTGCCCATCACGAACTTCACCCGTCCCGGCGCCAGCTCCTCCACCGTCTGGATCGCGCCGGCCAGCACCGAGGCGTGGCGGGTGAACGGGTTGGTGACCGCGGGGAAGAGCTGCATCCGCGTGGTGTGCGTCGCGGCCTGGCCGAGCGTGACGAAGGTGTCGCGGGAGATCATCTGGCTGTCGAGGATGCCGGCGCCGTCGAAGCCCGCCGACTCGATCGACTGGATCAGGCGCATCAGCTCGGGCATGGGCGCGGTGCCCGGCACCCGGATGTGGACGCGAACCGGCGCGGTCATCGTGGACTCCTCACTGGGGGCAGCTCCTCATTCGTAGCGGGGCCGCCGCTTCTCGCGGAACGCGGCCACTCCTTCGGTGAAATGGGCGCTCGCCCGCACCTGGTCGCCCAGCTCCTGCTCGAGCGCCTCGCGGCCGCGCGCGTGATCGGCGATGGTCGCGCTGATCTGCCGCTTCACCGCCTGCACCGCGGACGGGCTGTTGGCCGCGATCGCCTCCGCGGTCTCGAGCGCCCACGCCATCAGGCCGCCGGCGGGGACCACGCGGTTGATCAGCCCGAGTCGCGCGGCCTCCGCCGCGTCGATCAGCCGGCCGGTCAGGAGCAGATCCATCGCGTGCACGTGGCCGATCTGCTGGGGGAGCTTGAGAGTGGCCCCGCCGAACGGATAGATGGACCACTTCACCTCGGGCAAACCGAAGCGAGCGTGCGGCGCCGCCGCCCGGATGTCGGTGGAGAGCAGCAGCTCCACGCCGCCGCCCACGCAGTCGCCGTTGACCGCGGCCACGATCGGCTTCGTGTACGCGTCCTGCTTGAGCAGGGCGTGGCCCACCACCCGCGCGGTCTCCGGGGAGGCGCTCAGGTCGCCGCTGATGTCGGCCCCCGCGCAGAAGGCCCGCGCGCCCGCCCCGGTGAGCACGATCGCGCGGCAGCTCCCGCGCTCGAGCTCGTCCCAGACCCGCCCGAGATCCGCCATCATCGCCCGCGACATCGCGTTGAGCCGCGGCTGGTTGTCGATGGTGACGACCACCACGTGCGGGCCGTGCGCCGCGACTCGGATTTCCATCTGAGGGGGCGCGTCAGCTCCCGAGAGTGACGACGACCTTGCCGAGCGCTCGGCGATCGGTCAGCAGCCGGATCGCCTCGACCGCCCGATCGAGGGGCAGCCGGTGGCTCACGTGGGGCTTGAGCTTGCCCGCCGCGTACCAGCCGATGAGGGCCTGCACCGACGCGAGCAGCTTGTCCGGCGCGTTGAAGCGATAGTGGCGCAGCGAGCAGCCGAGTGCCGAGCGGTTCTTGACGAGCAGCCGATTCGCGGGGATCTGCTGCACGCCGCCCACGAAGCCGACCAGCAGCATGCGCCCGCCCCAGCCGAGCGAGGACAGCGCGGCGTCGGCGAGCTCCCCGCCGACCGGGTCGAAGCAGACGTCGGCGCCCCGGTCCCCGGTGAGCGCCATCACGCGCTCGGTGAGGTTCTCGGTCGCGTAGTTGATCCCCTCGTCCGCCCCGTGCTCCCGTGCCACCGCGAGCTTCTCGGGGGTGCTCGCCCCCGCGATCACGCGCGCGCCCATCGCCTTGCCGATCTCCACCGCGGTGAGGCCAACCCCGCCCGCCGCGCCCAGCACCAGCAGGGTCTCCCCCGCCGCGAGCCGGCCCTGCCAACGGATCGC
>DATFUK010000534.1:0-5842 GCA_035260865.1 Candidatus Methylomirabilota bacterium
GGAGGGCCCGTTCGCGGCGGGCGGCCAGGACGGCATGCGCGGGGCCGAGCTCGCGGTGAAGGAGCGCGGCGGCACGGTGGCGGGCCGGAAGATCGAGATCATCAAGGCCTCGTCGGACGCCAAGCCGGACGTGGCGGTCAATGCCACCCGCAAGCTGGTGGAGCAGGACAAGGTCGACATCATGGTCGGCCCGCTCTCCGGCTCCGAGGGCATCGCGGTCAAGAACTACTCGAAGACCCAGCCCGGCATCACGTTCATCAACGGCTCGTCGGGTGCGCAGGCCACCACGCTGCAGGACCCGTCGCCCAACTTCTTCCGCTTCAACACCGAGGGCGCGCAGTGGATGGTGGGCCTCGGCGACTACGCGTACAAGACCAAGAACTACAAGAAGATGGCCCTGATCGCGGAGGACTACGCGTTCCCGTACTCGCAGGTGCAGGGCTTCATGACCGAGTACTGCAAGGCGGGCGGGAAGGTCACCCACAAGGCGTGGGTTCCGCTCGGCGGCAAGGATTACTCCTCGGTCATCGCCAAGCTCCCCGGGGACGTGGATGCGCTCCTGGTGGTCCTCGGGGGCGCGGACGCGGTGAACTTCCTCACCCAGTACGAGCAGGCGGGTGGGAGCAAGCCGATGGTCGGCGGATCGATCACGGTCGATCAGACCGTGCTGAACTTCAAGGGCAAGCGGCGCGAGTCGCTGCTCGGCACGCCCTCGGCGGGTCCCATGGCGGACAGCTACGACGGGGCCGAGTGGAAGAAGTTCGTGGCCGAGTACAAGGAGAGCTACAAGGACGGCTTCCCGAGTCCCTCGCTCTTCGCCTACGTCTACTACCTCAACATGAAGGCGGCGCTCGACGGGCTCGACGCGGTGAAGGGTGACCTCTCGGGCGGGCAGGCGAAGTACCGCGAGGCGCTCCGGACCCTGAAGCTCAAGACCCCGACCGGCGAGGTGACCCTGGACGAGAACCGTCAGGCCATTGGCACCACGTTCGTGACCGAAGTCGCCAAGGCCGCCGACGGCGGCTTCTACAACAAGGTCGTCAAGGTCGTGCCCGGCGTCAACCAGCGCCTCGGCATGAGCAAGGCCGAGTTCGACAAGGTCGGTCTCGGCTCCCGCGACGTCCCGAACTGCCCGTGACAAACCCGTATGTTTCGGGTGACGCCCTCGTGCTCGAGGGCGTCACCCGGATGTTCGGCGCGCTCAAGGCGATCGAGGACGTCTCGCTCTCGGTCGCCGCGGGCGAGCGCCGGGCTCTCATCGGGGCCAACGGCGCCGGCAAGACCACCCTGTTCAACGCCATCACCGGTGACTTCCCGCCCACCGCCGGGCGGGTCCGCTTCTTCGGCGAGGACGTGACCGCGATGCCACCGCACGAGCGCATCCGCATGGGTCTGCGCCGCACCTACCAGTCCTCGCTCCTGTTCCGGGATCTCTCGGTCCGGGACAACCTGTTCCTGGCCGTGCGCGGGGTGGCGCGCGGGCGCTACGGCTTCCTGCGTCCGCGCGCCGCGCACCCCTCGCGCCAGGCCACCGAGGAGCTGCTCCAGCGCGTCCGGCTCGAGGCGGTGGCCGATCAGCTCGTGTCGGCGCTGTCGCACGGCCAGCAGCGTCAGCTCGAGATCGGCATGGCCCTGGCCGGCGCGCCCCGCTTCATCCTGTTCGACGAGCCGGCCGCCGGTCTCTCCCCGGCGGAGCGGCGCGAGCTGGTCGCGCTGCTCGACGCCCTGCCCACCCACATGAGCTTCATCATCATCGAGCACGACCTGGACGTGGCGCTGCGGGTGGTCGAGCGGGTCACCGTGATGCACAACGGCCACGTGCTCAAGCACGGCACCCCGGCCGAGATCGAGGGCGACGCCGACGTGCAGGCCATCTACATCGGGGGAGGGCGCCACTGATGCGCTGGTTCTCCCGTCCGCGGCGGGCCCGGTCGTCGCAACCGATCCTGGTCGTCGAGAAGCTCGACGTGTACTACGGCCGCGCCCACGCGCTCCAGGAGGTCTCCCTCAGCCTGGACCACGGGGTGACCGCGGTGGTGGGCAAGAACGGCATGGGCAAGACCACGCTGTGCAACGCGATCACCGGGCTCGTGCCGGCCGCGGGCAGCGTTCGGCTGGACGGCGAGGAGATCCTCGGCCTCCCGCCCAACGCGATCACCGACCGAGGGGTCGGCTACGTCCCGCAGGGCCGGCGTGTCTGGCCCTCGCTCACGGTCGACGAGCACCTGCGCCTGGCGTCCCGCGACCGGTCGGGCGGCCCCTGGACGGTGGCGCGGGTGTACCAGACCTTCCCGCGGCTCGCCGAGCGGAAGGGCAACGGGGGCGCCGAGCTGTCCGGCGGCGAGCAGCAGATGCTCGCGATCGCGCGGGCCCTGCTGTTCAACCCGATGCTCCTCGTGATGGACGAGCCGACCGAGGGCCTCGCGCCGGTGATCGTGCAGCAGGTCGCCGAGATGCTGAAGCGCCTGGCCGCCGACGGCTCGATCTCGGTGCTGCTGATCGAGCAGAACCTCGGCGTGGCGATCGACGTCGCCGACACCGTGGACGTGATGGTCAATGGCCGCATCGCGCGCTCGATGCCGTCGGCCGAGCTGGCCGCCGACCGCGACCTGCAGCAGAGCCTCCTCGGGGTCAAGGTGGGCGTGGACGAGGAGCCGGGCGACGACGCGCCGGCGGAGGCGGGCGATCGCCCGGCTACGGTCACGGTCTACACGGTGCGGCGCGCGAGCGACGAGGTGGACCCGGCGCCCGCCCCGGAGCCCGAGCCGCCGGCCGAGCGGGCGGTGCGCGGCTTCACGCGCTGGAACGCCGCGGATCCCCGGACCTCGCCGCGCGACCGCCTGATCGACGGCCGTGCGGACCCGGGCGATCCGGTCCCGTCGCTCGACGAGGCGGCCACGAGCCTGGCCGAGAGCCGCCTCGCCGGACGGGTCGTCGAGTTTCCGGTGGCCGCCACCCTGGGCCGCGCGGCCTACATCGCCGGCACCTTCGACACCAAGGGGCGCGAGCTGTTCTTCCTGCGGAACTGCCTCGAGAAGCTCGGCCTGCGGACCGTGACGGTGGACCTCGCGACCTCCGGGAAGCCGTCGCCGGCCATGGTCCATCCCCGAGAGGTCGCGCGGCACCATCCCAAGGGCGAGCGCGCGGTGTTCACCGGGGACCGCGGCTCCGCGGTCAGCGAGATGGCGGTGGCCTTCGAGCAATTCGTCGCGCGCCGGCGCGATCTGGGCGGTCTCATCTCGGCGGGCGGCTCCGGCGGCACCGCCCTGGCCACCCTCGCCATGCGCGCGCTGCCCATCGGCCTGCCCAAGGTGATGGTCTCCACGGTGGCCTCGGGCGACGTGAAGCCCTACGTGGGCCCGTCCGACATCTGCATGATGTACTCGGTCACCGACGTGGCCGGCATCAACCGCATCTCGGAGCGGGTGCTCGCCAACGCGGCGCACGCGCTCGCGGGCATGATCGCCTACCGCCGCCCGCTCGGCGGGGACTCGAGCGCCAAGCCGGCGATCGGCCTCACCCAGTTCGGGGTGACCACGCCGTGCGTGCAGGCGGTGACCAAGGCGCTCGAGGAGCGCTACGACTGCCTCGTGTTCCACGCCACCGGCACCGGCGGCCAATCCATGGAGAAGCTCGTGGACTCGGGCCTGCTGGCCGGAGTGCTCGACGTCACCACCACCGAGATCGCGGACGAGATCGCGGGCGGGGTCCTCTCGGCGGGGCCGGCGCGTCTCGATTCGATCATCCGCACGCGGCTGCCCTACGTGGGCTCGTGCGGCGCCCTCGACATGGTGAACTTCTGGGCGATGGACACGGTGCCCGCCCAGTTCCGCGACCGGAACCTGTACCGGCACAACCCCAACGTGACGCTCATGCGCACGACCGCCGAGGAGTGCGCGCGTATCGGCCGCTTCATCGTCGAGAAGCTCAACCGGATGGAGGGGCCGGTGCGGTTCCTGATCCCCGAGGGCGGGGTCTCCCTGATCGACGCGCCCGGCAAGGCGTTCTGGGATCCCGCCGCGGATCGTGCGCTCTTCGACGCGATCGCCTCCGGGTTCCGGGCCGGCTCCCGCCGGAAGCTCGTCCGGCTGCCGCACAATGTCAACGACCAGGCCTTCTGCGATGCCCTGGTGGCCGCCTTCGACGAGGTCGTCGGCGAGCCCGTCCTGGCCCGGCCTCAGGTGAGGTGAGCCCACCCATGCCCCGCATCTCCCGTCAGGATTGCCTCAAGAAGTTCCGGGCCATGATCCGCCGCGGCGAGCCGATCATCGGCGGCGGCGCGGGCACCGGCCTCTCCGCCAAGTGCGAGGAGGCGGGCGGCATCGACCTGATCGTGATCTACAACTCCGGCCGGTACCGCATGGCCGGCCGCGGCTCTCTCGCCGGGCTCCTCGCCTACGGCAACGCCAACGACATCGTGGTGGACATGGCGCGCGAGGTGCTGCCGGTGGTGAAGCGGACGCCGGTACTGGCCGGGGTGAACGGCACCGACCCGTTCATGATCACCGACGACTTCCTGCGGCGGCTGATCGAGCTCGGCTTCTCCGGGGTCCAGAACTTCCCGACCGTCGGGCTCTTCGATGGGACCATCCGCGCCCAGCTCGAGGAGACCGGCATGGGCTACGGCCTCGAAGTCGAGATGATCCGCGCGGCCCACGAGCGCGACCTGCTCACCACGCCCTACGTGTTCTCGGAGCAGAACGCGGTGGACATGGCCAAGGCGGGTGCCGACATCGTGGTCTGCCACCTGGGCCTGACCGCGGGCGGGGCCATCGGCGCGGAGACCGCGCTCGAGCTGACTGATTGCGTGCCGCTCGTCGACTCGTGGGCGGCCGCGGCCCGGTCGGTGAACCGGGACGTCATCGTGCTGTGCCACGGCGGGCCCATCGCGCGCCCGGCCGACGCCCGCTACATCCTGAAGAATTGCCGGCAGTGCCACGGCTTCTACGGAGCCTCCAGCATGGAGCGGCTCCCCACCGAAGTGGCGCTGACCGAGACGACGCGGAAGTTCAAGAAGATCCGGCGGTGAGAGACATGCAGCAACCTAGGAGACAGTCATGACTGGAGCGCAGTTCGGTGCGGTGATCCTCGGGCTCGTGGTCGCGGCGATCGTCGTCGTGATCGTGGTGTGGCTGATGAACTGGCTGTACCTGCGCTCGTCCAAGGAGCGCGCGTTCGTGCGCACCGGCCTCGGGGGCCAGAAGGTGGTCATGAACGGGGGAGCCTTCGTGCTGCCGATCGTGCACGAGGTCGTCCCGGTCAACATGAACACGCTGCGGCTCGAGGTGTCGCGGGGGCGGGACAAGGCCCTCATCACCAAGGACCGCATGCGGGTGGACGTGGTCTCCGAGTTCTACGTGCGCGTGCAGGCGGGGCCGGAGGCCATCGCGTCGGCGGCCCAGACCCTGGGCCAGCGCACGCTGGAGCCGGAGACCCTGAAGGAGCTGGTGGAGGGCAAGTTCGTCGACGCGCTCCGCACCGTCGCGGCCGAGATGACCATGGAGGAGCTGCACGAGAAGCGCGGGGAGTACGTCAAGCGGGTGAAGGGCGTGGTGGCCGCCGATCTCCTGCAGAACGGGCTCGAGCTGGAGACGGTATCGCTCACCCAGCTCGACCAGACCGCCATGGAGTTCTTCAACCCGTCCAACGCCTTCGACGCGGAGGGCCTCACCCGGCTCACCGAGCAGATCGAGCGGCGCAAGAAGATCCGCAACGACATCGAGCAGGACACCATGATCCAGGTGCGCAACAAGAACCTGGAGACCGAGCGCCAGGCCCTCGACATCGACCGCGAGCTGGAGTACGCGCGGCTGGCCCAGGAGCGCGAGCTCGAGATGCAGCG
>DATFUK010000535.1:0-6645 GCA_035260865.1 Candidatus Methylomirabilota bacterium
AGGCCGCGGATGTAGCGGCCGATGACCCCGTTCAGCTCGCGCCACACCGCCACCGACGTCTCCACGTGCTGCGGGGGCAGCCGGTCCATGGCCACCGCGATGAGCCGGTGCATGTCCCGCAGCAGGAAGAAGGCGAAGAACGGGACCAGGATCACCAGCAGAAACAGATGGCCCACGTGCTCGAAGAGATCGCCCGGCTCACCGGGGCCGCGGTCGAGAACGAACCGCTGGACCCACTCGCCG
This sequence comes from Candidatus Methylomirabilota bacterium, assembly GCA_035260865.1. Lineage (GTDB taxonomy): Bacteria > Methylomirabilota > Methylomirabilia > Rokubacteriales > CSP1-6 > CAMLFJ01. The sequence continues at coordinate 244 of DATFUK010000535.1, forward strand.
CCTTCGGGCAAGAGGCGCCGGACGGCCGGCGCCGCCTCGGCCAGCTCCCGCACCGCGGCGTCGAGGCCGACGTCGATCTGCCGGGCCAGCCCGGGCATCCGGTCCATCAACGCCCCCGCTTCGGAGATCATGCCGGGTCCCAGCAGGAACCCGGCCGCGGCCAGCACCGCGATGATGAAGGCGAACAGCGCGCCGACCGCCACGCTCCGGCGGATCGCGAGGGCATCCGCCCACGCGACCACCGGGCTCAGAAGATAGGCCAGCGCGGCCGCGAGGAACACGGGCAGGGCCAGGCCTCGGGCCAGCCAGGCGAGCGCGAGGAGGCCGCCCCAGAACAGGAGCCGACCCGGCTTCACGACGGCCCGGCCGTCTCCGGTCCCCGGCCCGACTCGGTGGCGAGCACCGGGCTGCGCCGCGCGTAGACCGCGAGCAGCCGGGAGAGGTTGCGCATCACCACGAGGGCGATCCGCGGGTTGCCGTCCATGAGCCCGTCGAAGTCGCTCTTGTAGAGGATGAGCAGCCGTCCCGGTGTGGTGACGATCCGTGCGGTGGCCGAGCGCGGGAAGTCGTCGATGAGGGCGAGCTCGCCGAAGGCGTCGCCGGGCCCGAGCATGTTCAGGACGTAGGCACCCTGCGCGGTCGCGCGGGTGATCTCCACCGCGCCCTCGACGACGACGAAGAGCGCCCGGCCCGGGTCGCCCTCCTCGAAGACGACCTCGCCCGGGTGATAGACCTTCTCGAAGAACCGCGTGGCCAGGCGGCCCAGAAGTCGGCGCGGCAGGCCGGCGAAGAGCGGCGAGCGCGCGAGGAACGGCGCGCGCTGGAGCTGCTCAGGATCCGCCGCCCAGGCCAGCCACCGCGGCAGAGGCCGCTCGAACATGGCGGGCACTATAGCAGAAGGTGCCGGACGCTCCATACTGCTAGCCCAGGCGGGCGAGGGTGCCGCCCACCGTTTCCAGATCACGGTCCGCGCCGACTTGCTGGAACAGGCCCCTGGCCCGCCTCAGGGCGTGGACCGCCTGGGCGAGGCCCTCCGCGGACCCGTCCCGCAGCATCATCATGCCGAGGCCCTGCTGGGCGCGCGCCTCGTCATACCGGAGCTCGAAAGCGCGCGTGACCGCGATGGCCTGCTCGAAGTGGCCCCTCGCCTCCGCCCACTCGCGCCTGGCGGAGGCGAGCCGGCCGCGGACGATCTCGAGGGCGCCGGGCAGCCCGTTCCCGGTCCGGTCGGCGTCGAGCAGGACCAGGGCCCGACCAACGCACGCGTCGACGATGTCGAAGCGCTCCATTTCCAGGGCCGCCTCGGCCAGCCCGGTCAGCCCCCAGATCTCGAGGAGCACGTTGCCCCCGCTCCTCGAGACCTCCAGCGCTTCGTTCAGCATCGCGTGAGCCGCCTTCAGATCGCCTTCTCTTCCCTCCAGCTCGCCGAGGGCGACGAGGCAGCCGCCGTAGGCGGCGACGTTCCGCCCGCGGTTCTTGGCCAGCGTCGTCTCGAGGTGGGACCGCGCCCGCTTCCACTGCCCACGTCGCGTGTAGAAGACTCCCACGCTCGCCGCGTCCTCGAAGATGCAGCCGAGCTGGGTCTCGCGCTCGATCCGCACGACCGCCTCGCACGCCTCCTCGCCCTTGGACACCTCCCCGGACAGCGCGTAGATCAGCGCGAGCGGGCGTCTGAGCATGCCCTCGAACACCGGGCTGGCCTTCATCGCCAGCGGCAACGCCTTCTCCCCCCACGCGCGCGCCCGCGGGACATCGCGCGCGAGCGCCAGCGTCACCGCGAGCTCGTGCCCGAGACCCGCGATGACCAGGGGGTTCGCCGCGATCACGACCCCGTCCCAGTTCCGCTCGTTGTAGGCGACACCCTCGCCGACGCGACCGGTGTACGAGAGGATCGTCCCGAGCGAGGTGCCCATCGGGATATTCAGGCGCGCGAAGAGATCCACCGCCCGGTGCACCCAATCCAGGCTCGCGGACGGCTGTCCTCGATGCAGGTACAGGTGCGCGGCCCGCTGATAGATCAGCCCCTTCTCCAGGCTGTCCGCGTCGGTCTCGACGCTGGCCGCCACCGCTTCCAGATGGCGCCGCGCCCGATCCTCCTGGGCCGCGTCGCCGTACCCGTCGGTGGACAGGCGCGAGATGTCGAGATGCATGCGCAACACGTTCCGCTTGTCGCCCAGGGCCTGGTAGACCTCGAGCGCCCCCTCGACGTACCGGAGGCTCGCCGCCGCGTCGCCCACCAGGAGGCTCACGGTTCCCAGCTTGTGCAGGAGCTCCGCCTCGGTCGTTCGCTCCTCGCCCTGGCGCAGCTCGAGCGCCCGGCGGTAGAGGGCCAGCGCTTCGCGGTTCGAGAACGCGGCCGCCGCACGGTCGCCCGCGTCGATCAGGTACTTGACCGCTTTTCCGGCCACGTCCGCCCGGGAGAAGTGGTAGGCGAGCTCGTTGCAGTGCTCGGAGACCGCCGGCGCGGCCATCTCCTCGAGGGCCTCGCCGATGAGGCGGTGGAGCTGCCTCCGGCGCGGCGCGAGCAGGCTCTGGTACGCCACCTCCTGGAAGATGGCGTGGTTGAAGGTGTACTCCAGCTCGGGGAAGAACTGCGTCTCGTGGACGAGCTCGGCGCGCTTGAGCGCTTCCACGTGAGCCGCGACCTCTTCCGGGACCTCGGCGACCCGTGACAGCACCCGCATCCTGAAGTGCCGGCCGGATACCGCGCCGACCTGGAGGGTCCGCCGCACCGGCTCCTCCAGTCGATCGAAGCGCGCGCTCACGATGTCCTGGATGCGGGCCGGGAAGTCCACGTTCGCGGGTCCCGCCCAGCGCACCCGCTCCGCGTCCCTGCGCAGCACACCCCGTTCCAGCATGGACCTGACGATCTCCTCGACGAAGAGGGGGTTGCCCTCCGCCTTCCCCCAGATCACCTCCGCGAGATCCGCCGGCGTCTCGCTCACCCCGAGCAGATTCGTCACCATCGCGCTCACCTGGAGCGGCTCGAGCAGATCGAGGCCGACCTGGGCCGAATAGGCTCGGTCGCTCCAGGGCGGGTCGTAGCCGGGCCGGGACGTGGTCAGGAGCAGCAGCGGCATCCCGGCCAGGCCCGCGACGAGCTGCACGAGGTACTCTTCCGACGTCGTGTCGATCCAGTGGAGGTCCTCGACGACCACGACGAGCGGGCGGACCTTCGCGCCGGCCTCGGTCAGGCCCTGGATCGTCTCGAAGATCCGCTGACGTCGCGTGCGCGGATCCAGGCGCGGGAGCGCGTCACCGGACACCGTCAGCCCGAGCAACGTCTCGAGCACCGGCCCCGCCGGGTCCGGGTCCAGTCCGGACCGCCGGACGCCGAGCCGGATCTTGTCCCGGATCCGCGGCGCGCTGTCGTCGTTGCCGATCCGGAGGCCCATGCGCAACACGTGGAGAATCGGCTGGTACGGCACCGCCTGCCCCGAGGCGGAGCACTGGCCCTCGAGCCACGTGACGCGCTCGGTGCGCAAAGCGCGTCGAAACTCGTGCAGGAGACGCGACTTCCCCACTCCGGCCTCACCGACCACGCTCACCACCTGCCCGCGCCCCGACTGCGCGAGCCGGAAGCGCTCCTTCAGCAGCTCGAGATCCCGCTCGCGGCCCACGAACGGGGTGAGCCCCCGCTCGGCCGCCACCTGGAAGCGGCTGCGGCTGCCCCGCACCCCGGTCAACCGGTGCGCCACCACCGACTCCGAGCGCCCCCTGATCGCCAGCGGCCCCAGGGAATCGACCCGGATGTAGCCCTCCGCGAGCCCCGCGCTGGTGTCGCTGATCAGGATGTCATCGGGATCCGCGAGCGCCTGGAGGCGGGCGGCGAGATGGGTGGTATCGCCGACCGCGGTGTAGTCCATCCGGAGATCGTCTCCGATGCGGCCGACCACCACGAACCCGCTGTTGAGCCCCATCCGCACCTGCAGGGCTTCGCCCCCCCGGGTCGCCGAGCTCTCGTTGAACGCGCGCAGGGCGTCGCGGATCGCGAGGGCGGCGTAGATCCCGCTCAGCGCGTGCTGCTCGAGGGCCACGGGCGCGCCGAACAGCGCCATCAATCCGTCGCCGAGGAACTGATTGACGGTGCCGTCGTATCGGTGGACGGCCTCCGCCATCAGCCGCAGGGCCTGATCCATCACCTCGTGCATCCCTTCCGCCCCGAGCTGTTCCGCCAGCCGGTAGGAGTCGACCACGTCGCAGAAGAGGACGGTGACCCATTTCCGCTCGCCCTCGAGCGCGCTCCGGCTGGTCAGGACACGCTCGGAGAGATGCCTCGGCGTGTAGGCCGCCGGATTGCCCCCGGGCGGCGCAGACTCCAGTGGGGCGCCGCAGCCACCGCAGAAATGGTCGAGGGGCCCGTTGACGAAGCGACAGCGTGGACAGCTACGCGGGAAGGATTCCCCGCACGAGGCGCAGAAGCGCCGCCCAGCTGCGTTCTCGGTTCCGCATCGCCCACAGGTCATGACAACGCTGGGATCCTACGCAGCATGAGGAATCGAGGATAGCGCTCGCGTCATTTCGAGTCAATGTTGCGGCGCTCGACCGAGCGCCGCCGCGTCGCTCGATCCGCCGCGGCCCCATCAGCGCAGGTACTCCCGGGCCAGGCCGCGCGTGTAGGTGTCCATGCGGTCGTGGAACTCGCGCATGGCCGCCTCGGCGAGGCGCTGGTCCTCGGCGGTGGTGAGGTAGCGAAGGACCGCCCCTTCCGTCTCCCCGGACTCCTCCGCCTCCACTTCGGCGTGGACCGCGTAGTTCGAGCCACCCCACTCCGGCCGGCAGCCGTAGTGCGTCATGAGCGCGGGCCCGACCACCGACGCCATGTCCCCCACCTGCCCCTCGTAGAACGACGTCGCGCAGAGCGCCGCGTTCCAGGGAACCGCCTGCGAGACCCGCTGGAAGAACTCGAGGATCGCGGTCATCTCGGGCAGTGGGGTGATCGTCTCGTAAACGGATCGCGGGTAGCCGAGATCGTCGCCGATCCTCCGGAACAACTCGACGTGATCGGGGGTGCCCCCGACCTGCCCGCGGAAGTAGCCGAGGTCCTCCACGAGGAGGTGGCGGGCACAGTCCTTCCGGACCTCGAGCTCCTCGCAGCGCGCGTGGATACCGCTGAAGATCCGGGGGAACCACGCCACGAGCAGGTACTGGTTACTGATGTGCCCCCACACCTGGGGAATGGTGAGCGACCCGGCCAGGAAGCGCTTGAAGTACTCCGACTCGCGAAACGGATTACGCGCCAGCAGCTCGGTCTTCACGGCCTCGAACCAGCGAGACACATCGGCGGCGTCACGGGCGGTCGTCATGGCGTCCTCTCGTTGAAGGGGCTTCCGGCTCGATCGGTCCCGGCGAATCTACTCTGCGCGCCGCGAGTCGGCAAGACCCGCGGCGGCCGGCCGAGGCGGTGACGGCTCCGATTGACCGTCCGACTCTCCGGGACTAAGCTCGCGCTGCTTCTGATCGACTCGAGCCAGGCCGGAGAGAGCCATGAAGATCGGCGTCGTCTTCCCCCAGACGGAGATCGGATCGGATCCCGCGATGATCCGCGACTATGCCCAGGCCGTCGAAGCGATGGGCTACACCCATATTCTCGCCTTCGACAGCGTGCTCGGCGCCAATCCCGACCGGCCCGGGGGCTGGGATAGCCCGTACACGTACCGGCACGCCTTCCACGAGCCCTTCGTCCTCTTCGGCTTCTGCGCCGCGGTCACCCGGCGCATCGAGCTGGCCACCGGCGTCCTCGTCCTGCCCCAGCGCCAGACCGCGCTCGTCGCCAAGCAGGCCGCCGCGGTGGACGTCCTCTCGGGCGGTCGGCTGCGCCTCGGCATCGGAGTCGGGTGGAATCCAGTCGAGTTCGAGGCGCTCGGGGTGAACCTCAAGAATCGCGGCAAGCGGGTGGAGGAGCAGCTCGACGTCATGCGCCGTCTCTGGAGCGAGGAGCTGCTGACCTACGAGGGCCAGTGGCACCGCGTGCCCGACGCCGGACTCAACCCGCTGCCCGTCCAGCGGCCGATTCCCGTCTGGATGGGAGGCGAGAGCGAGGCGGTCCTCCGCCGCGCGGCCCGCCTCGCCGACGGCTGGATCACGCTGCAGACCTTCCGCCCGGGGCCGGCGGCCCAGCAGACGGTGGATCGTCTCTACGGCCTCGTCCGGGAGGCGGGCCGCGATCCCGCCGCGTTCGGGGTCGAGGGCCGCGTGGCCCTCGCCAATGTGCCCGCGGCTGACCGTGCGAAGGAGATGGCCGCGTGGCGCACGATGCGCGGCATCACGCACCTGTGCGTCAACACGATGGGCCTCGGTCTTCCCGGCCCCGAGGAGCACGTGAGAACGCTCGAGCGCTTCAGGAAGGACGTCCTCTAGCGCCCGTTCCACACCATGGCGGTCGAGGTGGCCGCCGCTTCC
>DATFUK010000536.1:0-4603 GCA_035260865.1 Candidatus Methylomirabilota bacterium
ACCGTCTGGTGCGCGCCGCCGCGGACCAGGAAGCGCCCGCCGTAGGGCGTGAGCGTCGCGGGCACCAGCTTGCGATACTCCTCCATGGTGGGGAGGTCGGTCACGGTCAGGTCCACGATGACGTAGGCGGCCATGGCCGCCTATCCGCGCTTGCGGCGCGCCACGCCGGTGCGCACCGCCGCGTCGGCCACCGCGGAGGCCACCGCGGGCACCACGCGCGGGTCGAACATCGACGGCGTGATGTACTCCTCGGAGAGCTCGGCGTCGGAGACGATGTTGGCGAGCGCGTGGGCGGCGGCCAGCTTCATCTCGTCGTTGACCTTCCGCGCCCGCACGTCGAACAGCCCCTTGAAGAAGCCGGGGAACCCGCACGAGTTGTTGATCTGGTTCGGGTAGTCCGAGCGGCCGGTAGCCATCACCTTCACGTACTTGCCCGCCTCCTCCGGCATGATCTCGGGAGTCGGATTGGCCATCGCGAAGACGATCGCGTCGCGATGCATCGCGCCCAGATCGTCCACCTTCACCACTCCGGGGCCGCTCAGGCCGACGAAGACGTCGGCGCCCACCATCGCGTCGCGCACGGTGCCCCGGATTCCCTCCGCGTTGGTGTGATCGGCGAACCAGGCCTTCATCGGGTTCATGTTCTCGGTGCGCCCGCGATACAACGCGCCGGCGCGATCACATGCAATGATGTTGCGCGCGCCCTCCAGCATCATCAGCTTCGCGGTGGCGATCGCGCTGGCCCCCGCCCCGGTGAACACGATCTTCACGTCGTTGAGCTTCTTGTTCACGATCTTCAGCGCGTTGAGCAAGGCGGCCAGGGTGACCACCGCGGTGCCGTGCTGGTCGTCGTGGAAGACGGGAATGTCGAGCTCGGCCTGCAGGCGCTCCTCGATCTCGAAGCAGCGCGGGGCCGAGATGTCCTCCAGGTTGATGCCGCCGAAGATCGGGGAGATCGCCTTCACGGTGCGCACGATCTCGTCCACGTTCTTGGTGGCGAGCGCGATCGGGAACGCGTCCACCCCCGCGAAGGACTTGAAGATGAGGCACTTGCCCTCCATGACCGGCAGCGCCGCCTCCGGGCCGATGTCGCCCAGCCCCAGCACCGCGGAGCCGTCGGTGACGACGGCCACCGTGTGCTGCTTGATCGTGAGGTTGTAGACCTTCTCCGGGTCGTCGTGGATGGCCATGCACACGCGCGCGACGCCCGGGGTGTACGCCATCGAGAGGTCGTCGCGGGTCTTCACCGCGATCCGTCCGTTGACCTCGATCTTGCCGCCCAGGTGCATGAGGAACGTGCGGTCGGAGACGTTGACCACCGTGATGTCCGGCTCCTGCCGCAGCCGGTCCACGATCGCCTGCCCGTGGGCCTCGTCGGACGCCTTGAAGGTGATGTCCCGCGTCATCTCCTTCTGGCTCGCCTCCACCACGTCCACCGCCCCGATGTCGCCGCCGGCCTCGCCGATGGCGGAGGTGATGCGGCCGAGCATGCCCGGCTTGTTGGCGAGACGGACGCGGACGGTCAGGCTATTGCTGGCGACGGGCGTATTACGACTCATGGCGGCCTCCTTGCCGGTTGTCACTGGGGTGGCCAAGAATAGGTCAGTCCGTGCCGGGAAGGCAAGTCCGGGCTAGACTGCGGGGGGATGAAGACACGCCGGGCCCTCAAGGAGATGTCCCGTCTCGCCGAGCGCTACTGCGTGCGGAACGGCGCCAAGTTCCGGCTCGAGGACGTGGATCCGGACGACACCAGCGGGGTCCCGTCCCGGAGCCACGCCGAGAAGCTCCTCGAGAAGAACACCGCCATCCTCAGCGAGATGCAGGAGAAGCTCTACGCCCAGGATCGCTGGGCCCTGCTCCTGATCTTCCAGGGCATGGACGCGGCCGGCAAGGACAGCGCGATCAAGCACGTGATGTCGGGCGTCAATCCCCAGGGGTGCGACGTGCACTCCTTCAAGCAGCCGAGCCCGCAGGAGCTCGACCACGACTTCCTCTGGCGGACCCACACCGCGTGCCCGGAGCGCGGGCGGATCGGGATCTTCAACCGCTCGTACTACGAGGAGGTCGTGGTGATCCGGGTGCATCCGAAGCTCCTCGGCGCCGAGCGCCTCCCCGATCCCCTCGTGAGCAAGCACATCTGGGACGAGCGCTACGAGGACATCAACGCGCACGAGCGGTACCTCGCCCGCAACGGGACGGTGATCCGGAAGTTCTTCCTGCACCTCTCGAAGGCGGAGCAGCGGCAGCGCTTCCTCGCCCGGCTCGACGAGCCCGCGAAGAACTGGAAGTTTTCGCTCGGCGACGTGGCGGCGCGGGAGCTCTGGCCGGATTACCAGGAGGCCTACGAGGCGGCGATCCGGGGCACCGCCAGCAAGCGGGCCCCGTGGTACGTCGTGCCCGCGGACCACAAGTGGTACACCCACCTCATCGTGGCCTCCGCGATCGTCGAGGCGCTCGACGACCTGGACCTCAGCTTCCCCGAGACCGACAAGGAGAAGCGGAAGCAGCTCGAGAAGGTCCGCGCCGCGCTCCTGGACGCGAAGGACTGAGCCTCGCCGGAATCAGGCCTTGAGAAAGGCCTGGACCGCGCGCGCGGTGGCGTCGGGCTGCTCGAGATGCGGCGCGTGGCCGGCGCCCGCCACCACCTCGAGCCGCGTGTCCTTGAGCCGGCCCGCGAACGCCTTGGCGTAGGCGCGCGGGACGAGGCGGTCGTGCTCGCCCCAGAGCAGCAGGGTCGGCGCGGTGACGCGGTGGATGCGCTTCTTGAGTCCCTTGTCCGGGATCGGCCAGATGAACTTGCCGGTGGCTCCCATCGCCCACGTGAGACGCGTGCGCGCGAGGGCGCCGGCCTCGGCCTCCGCGGGCACCGCGAACATCGCCTGGGCCGCGGGGCCGGCCGGCTGGTGGAAAACGTGCGCGGGCATCTCCGCCGGTCCGAGCAGCATCCAGTTGACCACCGGCGCGTCGTCGAGCCAGAGCCCGATCGGATCGATGAGGGCGAGCCGCTTGACCCGGGCCGGCTCCAGCGCCGCCACCTCGCAGGCCACCATGGCCCCGAAGGAGTGGCCGGCCAGCACGAGGTCGCGCAGCTTGAGCTGCTCGAACAGCTCGTCGTAGCAGAGGACGAGGTCCCACAGGGTGTCCACGTGCCGGATCGCGTCCGGATCCTCCGGGCTCGTGCCCGGGTGCTCCGGCGCGTAGACCGTGAACTGCCGGGCGAGCGCGTCCAGGAACGGGCTCCACGTGAGGCCCCACGGGCCGTGGAAGAAGACCATCGCCGGCCCGGCGCCCGCGACGTGCACGCGGATCGGCACGCGCCCGTTCCAGACGGTGACGGTCCGGGTCCCTGGGGTGTCGGGCGCGCTCATCGCGCCGCGCCGGCGGGCTGGCGGCTGCCGCGCAGGCTCTTCGGCCACCAGTGGTTCTCCCAGCCCTTGTCGTCCCAGATCTCGCGCAGCCCGGGCAGCACCTCGCGCGCGAAGAGATCGATGTTCTTGAGCGTCAGCTCGTGCGGCATCGAGCCGATCTGCACCAGCACCATCAGGTTGCCCACGTTGAGGCGCTTGATGACCTCCTCGATCAGGCGCTCCTTCACGGTGGCCGGGCTGCCCGCGATCACGTAGCCCTTGTCCACGAAGTCCTTGTAGCGGAGCGTCTTGGGATCCTCGGCACGGCGCACCGGGTTCCGGTTGGCCGCGAGCAGGCTGCGGTAGTCCTGGTTGCCCGGCGGGGCGAACCACTGCGGGGGCACGTGCAGGCACTTGTGATAGAAGTACTCGACGTGCTTGGCGTAGTCGGCTTCGGCCTGCGCGTCGGTCTCGGACACCGCGACGAGCTGCAGGAACCCCGCGCGGTACGGGTTGCGCTCGAGGCCCTTCTTCTCGACCACGTCCCAGTAGCCGTCCATCATGGTGGTGGCCGCGCGGGCGCCCGCGTAGGAGAGGAAGCAGTAGCAGACGTTGTGCTCGGTGGCGAAGTCGAAGGTGCTGATGCTGCCCGAGCCCGGCACCCACACCGGGGGATGCGGCTCCTGCACCGGCCGCGGCCAGAGGTTGACCTGGCCGAGCTGGAAGTACTTCCCGTTCCACGCGAAGATCTCCTTGGCCTGCCACGCCTTCAGCACGAGCTCGAACGCCTCCCGGTAGCGCTCGCGGTGCTCCATCGGGGTGATCCCGTAGGCGAGGTTGACGTCCATCGGGCTGCCCAGGGGCAGGCCCGCGACGAGCCGCCCGCCGCTGATGCAGTCGAGCATCGCGTACTCCTCGGCCACCCGGATCGGCGGGTTGGACGTCGGCAGCGTCGCCCCCATCTGCACGATGGCGACGTTGGTGCCGTTGGTCGCCCGGGCCAGGACACTGCCCATGAGGTTCGGGCTGGGCATGAAGCCGTACGCGTTCTGGTGGTGCTCGTTGGTGCACACGCCGTCGAAGCCCGAGCGCGCGGCGTAGAGCAGCTCGTCCAGCGTCCAGTTGTAGTACTGGCCCACCCGTCCTGGGTCGGCCAGCTCGTGCCACGGCGGCGTGACCCACACCGAGGGATAGCGCTTCTCGAAGTCGTCCGGCAGCTCGCGGTGCGGCATGAGGTGGAACATGCTGATCTTCAT
>DATFUK010000537.1:0-2308 GCA_035260865.1 Candidatus Methylomirabilota bacterium
GCCTCGCCGCCCCGACCCTGCGCCCGCAACTCCTGGGCCTGGCCCTCGAGGGCCTGGACCAGATAGCCCCGGAGATCGGCGGTGCGCGGCTTCAGCACGAACGCGGTCCGGAGGAGCGGCACGGCCGGCTCGTAACGCCGCTGCAGCAGGTACACGAGCCCGAGGCGCTCCGCTCCGGAGGCGGACGAGGGGACACGTTCCAGGTAGGTGCGGAGCGGCGCCTCGGCCTCGGCGTAGCGCCCCTGGAGCGCGAGAGCCGTCCCGAGGTTGTAGTACGCGTCCGGCAGATCCGGTCGCAGGACGATCGCGCGACGGAACAGCGCCTCGGCCTCCACGACGCGCGTCCGGCCCGCGGGGCCGCCGAGCGCGCTCTCGCCCAGCTTGCCGTGGCAAATGCTGCAGTCCGGATCCACCTCGACCGCCCACCGCCACAGCGTCTCCGACTCCCTCCAGACCTGGGCATAGCCCCACGAGGTGGCGCCCAGGCTCACCAGCGCCATGACGCCCGCGACCGCGGCGGCCCGTCCCGTGAAGCGGGTCAGGGTTCCCCGTCGGACGAGTCGGATCACGCAGAGCGCGCCGCCGCCCACGAGCACCGCGAAGCCCGCCCCGGAGAGGTACGTGTAGCGGTCGGGGGCCAGGTCGGCGCCCTGCCGCATCACCGCGCTCGTCGGGGCGAGCATGAGCACCGAGAAGGTCCAGGCGGCCAGGCCGCCCGGCCAGCGACGGCGCAGTCCGATCAACCCCGCGGTCACGATCGCCACGCCGAGCAGGGCCACCGCGAACCGGGAGTCGAGCGGGTTGATCCGGGCTGGCAGCTCGTAGAGCGGCGACAGCGCGGCGGGCCAGATCATCCGGAACGGAGCGATGACAAAGCTGTGGGCGGCCGCGGCGAGCCGCGCGAGGCCGCCGTGCTCGGAGATCTGCGTGAGGACCGCGCCCTGGCGGAGCGCGTAGACGATGGCTCCCGCCCCGGCGAGCGTCACGAGCAGGAGCGGGAGCTTCTCGAGCACCAGGGGCCGGGCGCCCAGCCGCCGGAGTCGGCGGAGCGGGTAGACGTCGAGGAGGAGCAGCGCGCCGACGAACGGCAGCGCGGCTCCCTTCGACAGCAGCGCGGCCGCGAGCGTGAGGGCGGCGACGAGGATGAGGCCGCGTCGGGCGGGTCCGTCGGTCTCGACGGCGCGGAGATAGACGCAGGCGGTGAGGAGCACGAAGGACGCGCAGAGCACGTCGGGGCGGCCGGTGATCCAGGCCACCGGCTCGACCCGCAGGGGATGCATGCCGAACACCAGCGCGGCGATCGCGGCGGCCGCGCACAGGTCGGGATCGCGCCGGCCGGCCTGCGCGCCGTCCGCGATCGCGGCGGCCAGGAGGCGCCGGGCCACGAAGTACAAGAGGCCGGCATTGACGGCATGGAGCAGCACGTTCACCAGGTGATAGCCCCAGGGATTCATCCCGCCCAGCACCCAGTTGAGACTCCAGGTGAGGCGGGTCAGCGGGATGTAGTGGCCGAAGGACACGCTCGTGAAGGCCCAGCGGACGTGCTCGCGATCGAGCCCCCGATAGGCGGGATTGTCGAGGAAGTTCACGTTGTCGTCCCAGTTGAGGAACGAGCCGGACAACGTGGGCACGAAGGTCGCCGCGGTCAGGATGGCCACGGCGAGCGGGATCAGCCCGCGGCGGATCATCGCACCCGCGCGAGGAAGGCCTGGGTGGCGGCCTGGGGATCCGGCGCGGCGCACAGGGCCGAGATCACCGCGACCGCGTCCGCGCCCGCCGCGAGCACCGCCCCCGCGTTGTCCGCGGTGATACCCCCGATGCCCACGAGGGGCACCGGGACGTCCGGCCGCACCCGGCGAATCAGCTCAGGCCCCACCAGCTGGAAGCCCGCCTTCGTGGTGGTCGGGTAGATGCTGCCCACCGCGACGTAGTCGGCGCCGTCGGCCACCGCTTGCCGTGCCTGCTCGGGATCGTGGGTCGAGACTCCCAGGATCATCCCGGACGGTAGGATTTGGCGGGCCCGGCGCGCCGGGAGATCGTCCTGGCCCACGTGGAGCCCGTCGGCGCCCGCGGCCAGCGCCAGGTCGGCCCGGTCGTTCACGATGAAGAGCGCGCCGACCTCGCGGCAGCGCCGCGCGAGCCGCTGGGCCAGCGGGAGTAGCTCGACGAGCGGCATGGTCTTCTCGCGGAGCTGCACGAGCCGCCCGCCGCCCGCGAGCACCGCGTCCAGCAGGGTGGGCAGATCGCGGCCCAGAGCCACCGATCGGTCGAGGATCGCGTACAGCGGCGAGGGCAGCCGCACCGCGAC
>DATFUK010000538.1:0-2752 GCA_035260865.1 Candidatus Methylomirabilota bacterium
GATCCACCGCCTCGCGGCTGGCCGCGTAGACTGCGAGCACGTCGTTGCCGTCCACCTGGAGGCCCGGGAACCCGTAGGCCAGCGCCTTCTGGGCGATGGTCCGCGAGTGGGTCTGCTTCTTGAGCGGGATGGAGATCGCCCACTGATTGTTCTGCACGATGAAGACCACCGGGACGTGCCAGACGCCCGCGAAGTTCATCGCCTCGTGGAAGTCGCCCTCGGACGTGGCCCCGTCGCCGCAGTAGGCCATCACCACCGCGTCGTCGCCGCGGTACTGCGCGGCATAGGCCAGGCCCACCGCGTGCGGGACCTGGGTGGCGACCGGGATGCAGATCGGGAGGTCGTGCTGATCGGGCTCGGGCCGGCCCCCTTCGAGGTAGCCCGAGAAGAAGAGCAGGATCTTCTCCATCGACCAGCCGCGCCAGAGCATGGACGCGGTCTCGCGGAAGGAGGGCACCATCCAGTCGGTCCGGCGCAGCGCGGCGACGCTGGCAACCTGGGTCGCTTCCTGGCCCTTGATCGGCGCGAACGTCCCGATGCGGCCCTGGCGCTGCAGCCGCAGCATGCGCTCGTCGAAGCGTCGGGCCAGGAGCATGCAGCGGTAGAGGCGCTTGAGCTCGTCGGGCGGGATCGCGGGATCCAGGGCGGAGTCCAGGTTGCCGTCGCTGTCCAGGATGGACAGGTGCTCGATCGTGAACTGCGGCTCGATGATGGTCCTGGGCATTGGCGCCGGCCCGTTCACACGCATTCTACCCCGGACCCGGGGTATTCTCTCGGGCATGCGCGTCCGGGTTCGTGTGCCCGCCACTTCCGCCAATCTCGGGCCGGGCTTCGACGCTCTGGGCCTCGCCCTGGGGCTCCACAACGAGGTGATCCTCGAGGAGGCCGACCGCATCTCGGTCGGCGTGGAGGGCGAGGGCGCGGGCCGCCTCGACGACGACGCAAAGAACGTGGTCGCCCGGGGCGTCGTGCTGGGCTTCGAGGTCGCGGGCCGGCCCTTCCGCGGCGCGCGACTCCAGTGCGTCAACCGCATCCCGCTCAGCCGCGGGCTGGGCTCGAGCGCGGCCGCCTGGGTCGGCGGCCTGGTCGCGGCCAACGCCCTGCTGGGCGAGCCGCTCGATCGCGACGCGCTCGTGACCGCGGCGGCGCGGGCCGAGGGCCATCCCGACAACGTGGCCGCCGCGGTGCTGGGCGGGCTCGCCGTGTCCTGCGCCGACGGCGCGCGCGTGACCGCGGTGAGCCTGCCGGTGCCGCGCGAGATCGCCTGGGTCGTCCTGGTGCCCGAGACCGAGAGCTCCACGCGGGAGGCCCGGGCGGTGCTCCCGGACTCGGTGCCGCGGGCGGACGCGGTCTTCAACGTGCAGCGGGTGAGCCTGCTGCTGGCCGGGCTCGGCGCGGACCGGCCGGACCTCCTCGACCTCGCCATGCAGGACCGGCTCCACCAGCCGTATCGCCGGCGGCTCTTCCCGTGGATGGAGGCGGTGGCCGCCGCGGGCCGGCGGGCGGGCGCGCTCGGCTGCGTCCTGAGCGGCGCGGGCCCCTCGATGCTCGCGGCGGTGCGCGGTCGCGGCGACGACGTGGCGCGCGCGATGGAGCGCGCGCTCCGGGAGGCGGGGATCGAGGGCCGGGCGCTCAGCTTGCCGGTGGACGCGGCGGGCGCGACGTGGGAACGACTGCCCGAGACTTGACTCGCACTCGAAGCACGCAGTACGATCGGTCCAAGGTGTACGCGTGATCAAGAGCGACCGGTGGATCCGCCGCATGGCCGTGGAGAAGGGCATGATCAAGCCCTTCGAGGACCGGCAGGTGCGCAAGGGCGGGATCTCCTACGGCCTCTCCTCCTACGGCTACGACATCCGCATCGCGGATGAGTTCAAGATCTTCACGAACATCAACACCACGATCGTGGATCCCAAGGGCTTCGATCCGCGTTCCTTCGTTGACGTCCAGGGCGAGGTCGCGCTGATCCCGCCCAACTCGTTCGCGCTGGGGCGCTCGGTGGAGTACTTCAAGATCCCGCGCAACGTGCTGACGATCTGCGTCGGGAAGTCGACCTACGCGCGGTGCGGCATCATCACGAACGTGACGCCGTTCGAGCCGGAGTGGGAGGGGTACGTGACGCTCGAGATCAGCAACACCACCCCCCTCCCCGCGAAAATCTACGCCAATGAGGGCATCGCGCAGGTCCTGTTCTTTGAATCGGACGAGGCCTGCGAGACGTCATATGCTGACAGGCAGGGGAAGTATCAGGGCCAGCAGGGGATCGTGCTGCCGACCGTCTAGGCCCTGACGCCGGCTCCGCGACCGGGGCCAGGAGGTGACGTCCCATGGCTGAGCAGAAGAAGAAGGAAACGAGGCCGACCAAGCCCGCCGAGGGTGGTGACGACGGCGGGGCGGGTAGCGCCGAGCTGTCCAAGAAGGG
Organism: Candidatus Methylomirabilota bacterium; assembly: GCA_035260865.1. Lineage (GTDB taxonomy): Bacteria > Methylomirabilota > Methylomirabilia > Rokubacteriales > CSP1-6 > CAMLFJ01. The sequence continues at coordinate 2,423 of DATFUK010000538.1, forward strand.
GAAGAAGATCAAGGAGGAGCTCGACAACCTCCTGGACGAGATCGACGATATCCTCGAGGAGAATGCCGAGGAGTTCGTGAAGAGCTACGTCCAGCGCGGCGGGCAGTAACCGCGGCCTGGACGGGAGAAAGATCGGAGCGGCGTCATGCCCATCTATGAATACGCGTGCTTGGCCTGCGGGGCCGAGTTCGAGAAGCTCGTGCAGCGTCCGGGGCCGGTGGTGTGCGCGTCGTGCGAGAGCGAGCGCGTCAGCCGGCGGCTCTCCGTCGTCGGCGTGAAGACCGGCGGGCGTATGAGCGATGCGTCCCCCGCGCCCATGGGTGGTGGCGG
>DATFUK010000539.1:0-4985 GCA_035260865.1 Candidatus Methylomirabilota bacterium
CCGCCGCCTCGTCAGCGCCGGCCGGCCGGGCAAGCTCGCCCTGACCGCCGCCCTGCGCAAACTGCTCGTCATTCTCAACGCCATCCTCCGCGATCAGCGTCCATGGCGCCCCGCTTGACGCGCAAGACAGTCGCTCAGACCGCCCCCGAGCTCGGCAGGGGCTGGGACGTCGCGTCGTCGAGATGGGCGGCGCTGTTGAGCAGGCGCACGCGCCACGGAGCGGGATGCTCGATGACGGTGATCCCGGTGTTCTCCCAGCGCTCGGGCACGTCCTCGCCCTCGGGCAGGGTCAGGTGGCGCGCGGCCAGGGAGCGGCAGACGAGACCGTGCGTGACGACGGCCAGGTGGCCGCCGGTCGCCGCGGCCCACTCCCGGACGAGCGCCCAGGCCCGGTCCACGCGCGCGTGGAAGACGTCCCACGTCTCGCCGTTCGGCGGGGCGTAGTCGAGCGCGAACATGTCGAGGCCGAGGTCCGCGTAGGGCGTGCCGCGAAGATCGCCGAAGTTGCGCTCCTGGAGCAGGGGATCGTGGCGGATGGAGAGCCCGGTGACGCGCGCCAGCCGTTCCGCGGTCTGCGCGGCGCGCGCGTAGTCGCTCGAGAGGATGGCGCCGAGGCCCTCGCGCTCGAGCCGACGGGCCAGGCGCTCGGCCTGGGCGATGCCGCGCGGGGAGAGCGGGTTGTCGGGGAGCTGGACGGTGCGCGAGGCGTTGCCGAGCGTCTCGCCGTGCCGGATCAGGAAGATCAGATCACGCTCTCGCCGCGCAGGGCCTGGACCTCCGCCGGGGTGTAGCCGAGCCCGGCCAGGATCTCGGCGGTGTGCTGGCCGAGCTTGGGCGCGGTCCGCCGCACCGCCACGTCGCTCCCCGACAGGCGGATCGGGGTCCGGATGTGGGCCACGCGGCCCAGCTCGGCGTCGTTCGCGTGGACCACCATCTCGCGGTGCTGCACCTGGGGGTCCGAGAAGAGCTGCTCGTAGTTGTAGACGGGCCCGCAGGGCACGCCCGCGTCGTCGAGCACCTTGGTCCAGTGCGACGTCGGAGCGGTCGCCAGCACCGCGGTGATCTCCTTCTCGAGCGCGAAGCGGTTCTTCCGCCGCTCCGGGGAGCGGGCGAAGCGGGGGTCCTCGAGCCACTCCGGGTGGCCGAGCGCGCGGGCGCAGCGCTGCCAGATGGACTGACCGGCGGCGCCGATCATCATGTAGCCGTCCTTGGTCTCGAAGCGCTGGTAGGGCGCGTTCTGGCGATGACGCGAGCCCATGCGGACCGGCTCGACGTGGTCGGCCAGCCAGCCCGCGCTGGTCCACGAGGAGAAGCCGACCGCGGTCTCGAGCAGCGAGCACTCGACCTTCTGGCCCTGGCCGGTGCGCTGCCGCTCGTAGAGCGCGGCGAGCACGCCCTGGGCGCCCCACATGCCGGTGCCCAGATCGCAGATCGGCAGGCCCACCGAGGTGGGCGGGCCGTCGGGCTCGCCGGTCACGTGCATGATGCCGCCCATGCCCTGGGCGATGAGGTCGAAGCCGCCCTTCTCGCGGTAGGGGCCGTCGGAGCCGAAGCCGGAGAGCTGCGCGTAGATCAACCGTGGGTTCAACTGGTTCAAAGTTTCCCAGCCGAGTCCGGCGCGGTCCATGACGGTGGGGCGGTAGTTCTCCACCAGCACGTCCATGGCGGGGATCAGCTTGAGGAAGACCTCGCGGCCGCGCGCGCCCTTGTAATCGAGCGTGAGGCTCTTCTTGTTGCGGTTGATGTAGCGGAAGTAGGGATTGCGCTCGCTGCCGTCGCCCATGCCGCGGGAGGAGTCGCCCGCGCCGGGCCGCTCCAGCTTGATCACGTCGGCGCCCATGTCGGCCAGGATCATCGTGCAGAAGGGGCCCGCCATGTGCTCGGTCATGTCGAGCACCTTCACGCCGTCGAGTGGGCCCCGCGGGTTGCGATCAGCCATGGTGGGTCGCGCCTCCGGCAATATCTTTCGCGTGGCCCAGCACGTGGGCCACCGCGATCTGGTGGAAGACGGTGGCGAGCGGGCCGACCACGCCCCCCGCCGAGCGGATGCGCCGCGCGAACAGCTCGTCGTCGGCGGCCTCGACCGCCCGGATGGTCGCGGCGCGGTTCGCCTCGAACTCGGCGAGGAGTAGGCCGACGGTCATGCCCTCGCGCTTGGCGACCTGCCGGTCGTTATAGGCGTCGTTGCCGCCCTTCATCGCGCGGGTGGGGGGTGCCTGCTCCACCGGCGCGGGTGGGGTGCGGGCGATGTCGATGAGCCGCGGGTAGCTCCACTCGATGGAGGCGATGTGGGCCAGGATCTGGCGGCCGTTCCAGCCGTTCTCGTAGCGGCCTTCCTCGAGCCGGGCCGGTTCCATCGAGCGGACCAGGGCGAGCACCTCGTCGCGGCTCGACGCGAGCGCGGCCAGCAGCTCGCGCTTCGTCGGCGCGGGGCCATCGGGGATCGTGTGGTACTCGGCCACGGGGAGAGAGTGAAGCGAGGCCCGGTGGCCTGTCAAGTCGCCGCGCGGCCGGAGCCGCCGATGGCCACCCCGCCCAGCACGAGCACGATCGCGACGACGAGCGAAGGCGTGAGCGGTTCGCCCAGCCACAGCGTCGCGGTGATCACGCTGACCACCGGGGTCGCGAGCAGCCCCAGCGAGGTCGTGACCGCGGGCAGGTGCCGGCTCGCGGTCGCGGTCGCCCAGTACGCGATCGCGGTGCCCACGATGCCCAGGTAGAGGAGCAATCCGACGAACGGCGGGGTCCACCGGGCGGGCGCGGGGGGCGTCGTGGAGAGGGCGATGGGGACCAGCAGCGCCGTGGCGAGCAGGGTCTCCCAGGGAATCAGCGCGAACGGCGTCGAGACCCAGCGGTGGGCCCGGATGTGCAGGATGCTGAGCGCCCAGAGGAGCGCGCCGGCCAGGATGGCCAGGTTGCCGAGCACGACGTCGCGATCGCTCCAGTCGAGCGCCAGCGGGTTGAAGAGGGTCACGAGCCCGGCCAGGCCGATCAGCACGCCGAGGGCGCGCCGCGCGGTGAGCGGCTCCCGCAGGAAGAGCGCCGCGCCCGGGGTGACCCAGAGCGGCGTGGTGTAGGCGAGCACCACGGTGCGGCCGGTCGGTACCAGGCCCAGGCCCCAGCTCGCGAGCAGGTTGAAGCCGACCATGTGGAGGAGCGTGATGCTCAGCAGTACCGGCAGATCCTGCCGCGGGGGCCGCGTGATCCGGCCCCGCCAGGCGGTGAGCGCGAACAGCGCGACGGTGGCGATGGCCGAGCGCAGCGTCACCGCCCAGAGGGGCGACAGCGTGGCCAGCACCACCTTGTTGACCGGCCACGTGAGGCCCCAGGCCACGATCACGATGACCAGCGCCAGGAGACCCTGGCGCTGCGCGCTCGGAGACACGGGCCGATCAGCCGCGGCGCTGCGGGTGGGCGAGGGCGCGAGGCATCGAGCGCGATAGTGCCGTGCGGGCCGGCGCGGCGTCAAGGCGCGCTCCGCCGCGCGGTGTTAAGATCCGGTCCCAGGAGGCATGGCCATGGTGACGCTGCTGACGGAGTCGGGTGAGCACGAGGTGAAGGGCGCGGAGGCCTCGACCGAGGTGCTCTGGTGTCCGGCGCGCGAGGCGCTCGAGGCCACCGGCTGGGAGGCGAAGCCGGAAGGGCTCTGCAAGGGCCCGGTCTGCGTGCCGCTGCCGGTGGGCCGCGAGCGCGACTTCGTGGACGGGGGCCGGATCAACCTGGCCGCGCTGTGGCGCCATCTGGGCCGGCCCGCCGTCCGGAGCGACCGCGGTCACGCCTGGGTCCTGAGCGAGAGCGCGGGAGAGCGGAAGGCGGCGCTGGGCTCGCTCGAGGCCCCGGACTTCGCGCTGCCGGATCCCTCCGGTCGCATGCACCGGCTTTCCGACTACCGCGGCAAGAAGGTCTTCCTGGTCACCTGGGCCTCCTGGTGAGGCTGCCGTCGCGACCTGCCCGTGTGGCAGGCGCTCCAGGAGGAGCTGGCGGGCCAGAACTTCATGGTCGTCGCGGTGGCGATGGATAGCCGCGAGGGCGATCCGCTGCCGTGGATCGACGCGGCCAAGCCGACCTATCCCACGCTGATCGATCGGGAGCACCGCCTGGCCGAGCTCTACGGCATCGTCAACGTGCCGCAGGCGGTGTGGATCGATGAGGCGGGACGCATCGTGCGGCCGGCGGAGGCGGCCGGATCCTACGAGGGATTCCGGCGGATGAATCGCGCCACCCGCGAGATGCCCGAGGACGTGGCCCGGCTGACCGCGCAGGCGAAGGCCGTCTATCTCGACGCGATCCGCGACTGGGCGCGCAACGGCGAGCGCAGCGCGCACGCGTTCACCGCCGAGCGGGCGCGCGCGCATCTGCCCGCGGTCACGGAGGACCGCGCCAGGGCGCAGGCCCTCTTCCGGCTCGCCCAGTTCCTCATCCGGCGCGGCGAGCGGGACGAGGCGGAGCGCTGGATCCGGGAAGCCAGCCGACTCCATCCCGACTCCTGGTGCATCTGGCGCCAGGGCGCCGGAGTGACCGAGCAGGGCCTGGCCGCCCTGCCGGACTTCTGGGAGCGGGTGGACGGACTCGGGGCGAAGCGCTACTACGAGCACGTCGACATGCCGGGGATGCCCTAGCCCGCCGTGAAGAGCCCGCAGTTCGGCCTCAACCGCTTCGACTCGCGCTCGGTGGACGCGTTCGCCGCCGACGTGCGCCGCGCCGAGCAGCTCGGCTGGGACGCGGCGCTCCAGCCCGACTCGCAGCTCCGCCGGCGCGACACCTACGTGCTGCTGGCCGCGGCCGCGCGGGCCACCGAGCGCATCACGCTGGGGCCCCTGCTGGCCAATCCGGTGAACCGGCATCCCACCGTGACCGCGTCCTCCATCGCCACGATCGACGAGCTGGCGCCCGGCCGCGTCCTGCTGGGCTGGGGCGTGGGCGACACTGCGGTGCGCCTGGCCGGGCTCAGGCCCGCGCGCGTGGCCGAACTGGAGGCGGGGACG
>DATFUK010000540.1:0-8549 GCA_035260865.1 Candidatus Methylomirabilota bacterium
ACGATCATCAGCGGGATCGACAGCGGCAGCCCGAGCGTGCTGAAGAACATGAGCGCGGCCAGCCCGAAGGCGAGGGTGGGCAGGATCAGCGGCGACATGAAGACCGCGTCCAGGGCCTGGGCCCACCACGTGCGCCGCCCCGCGATGGCCACCGCGGCCGCGGTGCCGAGCACGACCGCGGCGGTGGTCGAGCAGAACGCGATCAGCACGCTGTTCCAGGCCGCCATGTGGATCTGGACGGACTGGACGGGGTCGAAGAGGCTCCGGTACCAGCGCAGCGACACCGCGGGCGGCGGGAAGCGGAGCGAGCGCGAGTCGGTGAACGAGGTGATCAGCACCACCAGCACCGGGACCACCAGGATCAGGAGCGCGATGCCGCTCAGCAGGCCGAGCACGAGCCGGTAGGAGATGTCGCCGCCGCTCGATCGCCGCGCCACCGCGCTAGCCGTTCGCGAGCGCGCGGCTGCGGCGCCCGAGCGCGTTGAGGGTGGTGACCACCGCGAGGACCGAGACGAGCAGGATCATGGAGATGGTCGCCGCGAACGGCCAGTTGAAGAGCGTGGTGGCCTGCTGCCAGATGTAGAACGGCATCAGCACCATGCGGCCGCCGCCGATGATGGTCTGCGACACGAAGGCGGTGACCGAGCTCGCGAAGACGAGCAGGCAGCCCGCGACCAGGCCGGGCAGGGACAGCGGCAGGGTCACCCGGAAGAGGGTGCGCCAGCGTCCGGCCCCGAGCGCGGCGGAGGCGTCCTTCAGGTTCGGGTCGAGCCGCGACATCACGCTGATGAGGGGCAGCAGCATGAGCGGCATCTCGATCTGGGAGAGCGCCACCACGAGGCCCATCTCGGTGTGGAGCAGGCGCAGCGGGACGGTCACCAGCCCCAGGTTGATCAGGGCGTAGTTGACGAGGCCCTCGCGCCCCAGGATGACGATCCAGGCGAAGGTGCGCACCACCACGCTGGTGAGCAGGGGTAGTACGATGACGAAGAGCAGGATGGGCTGCAGGCGCCGCGGGGCTTCCATGAAGAGCAGCCCGAGCGGCACCCCGATGCAGGCGGTGAGGGCGACCGTCTTCACCCCGAGGAGCAGGGTCTGCCCCAGCACGCTCCAGTTGAACGAATCGCCCGCGAACTTGGCGTACTGGACCAGCCCCCAGCCCTCGAACTGCGGCGTCACCCGCAGGCTGATGCCCGCGAGCAGCGCCAGCGGCGCGAAGAAGAAGAACAGGAAGAAGCACGCGAGGGGCAGGGCGAGCAGCCCCTCGCGCGCCCGGGGCGCGGCGGCGCGGCGCTCGGCTATTGCCGGATCTCCTTGTTGAAGCGCTCGATCCACGCCGCGCGGTGCGGGTTGATCTGGCGCCAGTCGTGGTGGACGAAGCTCGCCAGCTCCGCGTGCGACTTGACGATGTCGCTCGGGAAGTCGGGCTGGAGCGAGACGTTCTTGTTCACCGAGAGCAGCCCGTGGGGCGGCTTCTGCAGCGCGCTCTGCACCTCGGTGCTCAGCACGGTGTCGATGAACTTGTACGCGTTGTTCTTGTTGGTCGCGTTCTTGACCACGTGCAGGGTGGTGTAGAAGGCGATGGGGCCGGTCTCGGGCTTCACGAACTCGATGTCCACCCCGCGCGCCTTGAGGGTCGAGACGGTCTGGAAGTTCGTGTAGGTCACGTCCATCTGTCCCTGCTGGAAGAGGGTGTTCACCGCCACCGGGTTCTGGGCGATCACCGCCACGTGGGGCAGCCACTTCTTGAGCTGCGCGAAGGCGGGATCCACGTTGGTGAGCGAGCCGCCGTAGAGCTTGGAGATCTCGATCAGCGACGAGGTGCCGAAGGTGGTGCCGAAGCCCGAGATGCCGACCTTGCCGTTGTATTTTGCCTCGAAGAGGTCCTTCCACCCCTTGGGGCGGTCCACCTTCTTGGGGTTGTAGGCGATGCCCACGATCTGCGCGGCCACCGACACGCCCCAGTCGTCGTAGAACGCCTTCTCGAGGTGCACGATGTTCCTGCACCGCCCCGGATCGAACTTGTCGATGAGCCCGTCCTCGGCCGCGACCACCACTGGGCCCGGGTCGAGCATGAACACGTCGAGCGGCGGGGTGGCGCGCGTGGCCTTCACCTTGGCCACCTGGTCGAGCGACAGCAGCGGGGTCAGGACCGTGTCCACGTCCGAGCCCTTCTTGAGCGCGGGCAGCACCACCGCCCGATAGGCCTCCTCCCACGGTCCCGGGTAGGCGGGGGCAACGACGCGGCCGGCCCCGGCCGCGAAGCGGGGCAGCATGGAGGTGGTGGCCAGGACTGCGCCGCCGGCGAGCAGCGCGCGGCGCGTGATCACCGGATGGTGAATGGGGGGCTGGTGCATGGGATGCCTCCTCAGGGAGTGGCCGGCTCGAGCGCCGGCGCGGGGAATAAGGACACGGCGGACGGCGAGACGATGCCGCAGTACAGCGCGGCCCCCGCCTCGCCCGGCGGGGCCAGGCTCTCGCGCGGCGCGGTGACCTTGAGCGATTCGCCCGCACGGGTGACGACCTCGCTCACGGTCTGCGCGCCGACCGGCATGCGGATGCGCAGCTCGACCGGCCAGCGGCCGGGCCCGGGCGCGGCGTGCAGGCGCAGGTTCTCGGGGCGCGCGGAGACCACCACGCGCTTGCCCTCGGGCCCGGCGGGCAGCTCCAGGGTGACGCCGGCCTCGAGCGCCACCGCGCACGCGGAGCCCGCGCGCGAGACGATCTCGCCCGCGAGGAGGTTGGCGGTCCCCACGAAGCTGTTGACGAAGAGCGTGCGCGGCCGGTCGTAGACCTCGACCGGGCTCGCGAACTGCTCCACCCGGCCCCGGTGCATCACCGCGATGCGGTCGGCCAGGCTCATCGCCTCCTCCTGGTCGTGGGTCACCAGGATCGCGGTGATGCCGAACTGACGCTGCAGCCGCTTGACCTCGATCTGCATGTCGAGCCGCAGGTTCTTGTCGAGCGCGCCGAACGGCTCGTCGAGCAGGAGGATGCGCGGCTCCACCGCGAGGGCGCGGGCCAGCGCCACGCGCTGCTGCTGGCCGCCCGAGAGCTGGCGCGGCATGCGGTCGGCGAGCGCCTCCAGCTGCACGGTGGCGAGCATGCGCGCAACCCGATCGCGGATCCGCTCGCGCGCGGCGTGCCGCGCGCGCAGGCCGTAGGCCACGTTCTCGTACACCGTCATGTGGGGGAACAGCGCGTAGTTCTGGAAGACCACCCCGATGTCGCGGCGGCTCGCGGGCAGGTGATCGATGGAGCGCCCGTCCACCCGGACGCTTCCCGCGGTGGGCACGATGAAGCCGCCGATGATCCGCAGGAGGGTGGTCTTGCCGCAGCCGCTCGGACCGAGCAGAGCGACCAGCTCGCCCGCCTCGACGGGCAGGCTCACGCCGTCCACCGCGAGGGTCGCGCCGAAGCGGTGGGTGATCGATTCGAGCTGGACGCTGTGGCCCGCTCGGCGGGCCTCGGCCAGGGTGACCACGGCGGTGGGATCAGCCACGAACGCGCGTCCGTAACTTCACGTAGCGAGCCTTGACGATGATGGCGGGCATCCTACCACAGGCGCGGCGGGCGGGTTATGCTGCGTGCGGGCGCCGCCCCGCGGCGCCGATCTCAGCCGGGAGGTCACGCCCATGGCCAGCGGCCCGCTCCGTCCCACCACGCTCGAGATCGATCTCGACGCGGCCGCCGGGAATCTGCGCGCGGTCCGGGGCCTCGTCGGTCCCGAGCGGAAGATCTTTGCCGTGATCAAGGCCGACGGCTACGGGTACGGCGCCGCCGAGATGGGCGCGGTGTTCGCGCGGAACGGGGCCGACTACCTGGCGGTGGCCGACGTCACCGAGGGGATCCGGCTCCGCGGGCGGGGCATCACCGCGCCGATCCTCGTCTATCCGAACTCGCTGCCCGCCGCGGCGGCCGACACGCTGGCCCACCGCCTCGTGCCGACCCTGGTCGATCTCGAGGCGGCGCGCGCCTACGCGGAGGCCGCGACCGGCCCGTGCGACGTCTTCGTCAAGATCGACGTCGGCCTCGAGCGCCTCGGCGTGCCCGCCGAGCAGGCGGTGAAGACGATCCTCGCGATGCTCGAGCTGCGCCACCTCCGCCTGGGCGGGCTGTGCGCGCATCCCCACTCCGAGGTCGGCGGCGATCCCGCGTACGCCGACTGGCAGCTCGGGCGTTTCACCGGAGTCGTGGACGAGCTGGAAGCGCGCGGGGTGCGGGTCCCGGTGCGGCTGCTCGCCGCGAGCCCGTTCCTGCTGCGCTTCCCGCACACGTACCTGAACGCGGTGGACCCCGGGCGCATGCTCTACGGCATCACGTTCCCGGGCGAGACGCCGCCCGTCCCGCTGCGCCCGGCGCTCCGCGCCCTCACCTCGCGCGTCATCGCGCTCAAGGAGCTGGCGCCGCGCGAGCGATTCGCCGAGGCCGCGCCGTTTCCGGTGACCGCGCCGCTGCGCCTGGGCGTGATCCCGATGGGATCGGCCGACGGCCTGCGCTGGCTCCACGCCGACCGCGTCCTCGTGCGCGGCCGGGCCGCGCCGCTGATCGGCTCGCCGTCGCTCGAGCACACGCGCATCGACCTGACCGCGGTCCCCGACGCCGCGGTGGGCGACGAGGTCGTGATCATCGGCCGCCAGGGCGACCTGGAGATCTCGCCCGCCGAGGTCGCGGCCCGGCACGGGCTCGGGCTCCATCATGTGGCCACGACGGTCGGCCCCCGCGTCGCCCGCGTCTATCTCGAAGCACCCCTGCGAGGTTGACCATGCGCTACCGTCCATTCGGCCGCACCGGGTTGAAGGTCTCCGTGGTGGGCTTCGGCTGCTGGCCGATGGCCGGCGATCGGTATGGCGCCATCGAGGACGACGAGGCGGTGAAGGCCATCCATCGCGCGCTCGACCGCGGGGTGAACTGCGTGGACACCGCGCCCGCCTACGGGGCGGGCCACTCCGAGGAGGTGGTGGCGCGCGCGCTGGAGAAGCATCGCAAGGACGTCGTCCTCGTCACCAAGTGCGGGGTGAAGGCGCCGCCGCCCGGCCAGCCCGGGCCGCTGCGCGACGCGAGCCGAGCCAACATCCTCCGGGAGATCGACGCGAGCCTGAAGCGGCTGCGCACCGACTGGGTGGACGTGCTGCTCGTGCACTGGCCGGACGCGGCCACCCCGTTCGAGGAGAGCATGCGCGCGCTCGAGGAGGTGGTGGGCTCCGGCCGCGCCCGCTTCGTCGGGGTGTCCAACTTCACCGGCGCCATGCTCGCCGAGTGCATGGGCACCCGGCGCGTGGACGTCTCGCAGGTGGGCTACCACATGCTCGACCGGCGCCAGGAGCAGGAGACGTTTCCGTTCTGCGTCGACCACGGCGTCGGAGTGATGGGGTACGGGTCGCTGGGCCACGGCCTGCTCACCGGCGCCTTCACCGCGACCACGACCTTCGACCCCGCGCGCGACTGGCGCGCCGGCGGGGTGGCGTTCGGTCAGCCGATCTTCCGCGGGGAGAACCTCAAGACGAACGTCTCCGTGGTGGAGCGGCTGCGCCGCGAGGTGGCCGAGCCGCGCGGGGTGCCGCTGAGCCAGATCGCGCTCGCCTGGGTGCTGGGGAATCCCGCGATCAGCACCGCGCTGGTGGGGGCCCGCACCCCCGCGGAGGTGGACGCCAACGATGCGGGCGCCGAGCTGCAGCTCTCCGCGGCCGAGCGGGCGGCGATCGACACGATCCTGAACGGCGTGGCGGGCCGCGTGCGGGAATTCACCCCGCTGCGGCCCGCCATGGAGCCCTGGGGCGAGGAGGTGGCGGTTAGGGCTTGAGCGCCATGTCGTAGGCGCGGATCAGCTCATCGCTGCGCGCCTTCCACTGCAGACGCTTGTTGGCGCCGTAGAGGTCGATCTGCTGGTAGAGCGGGATCGCGGGGACCTCCTCGATCCACAGCTTGTTGATCCGCTGATACTGGGCGAGGCGCTTCTTCTCGTCCATCTCCGACTGCGCCTGCTCCACCATCCCGTTGAAGTCCTCGTTGAGCCAGTTCGCGAAGATGTTGGGCGACTTGAAGAGCGGTACGTAGATGGCCTCGGCGTCCATCGTGGGGTGCCCCCAGCCGATCAGCCACACCGGGCCCGCCTTGTGGACGTACACCATGTTGTTCAGGTAGTTGACGAACTCGAAGGTCCTGAGCGTGGTCTTGATCCCGGCCTTGGTGAGCTGGCCCGCGACCGCCTCCGCGACCTCCTTGTCCCGCACGTAGCGGCCCTGCGGGCCGTTCAGCACGATCTCGAGCCCGTTGGGGAACCCGGCCTCGGCCAGCAGCTTCTTGCTCCGGACCAGATCCTGCTTGACCGGCTTGAGCGACGGGTCGAAGCCGAAGTGCAGGCTCGGCAGCATGGTCGCCACCCGCACCGCCTTGCCGTCCATCACGCCCTTGATGATCTCGTCGGCGTCGATCGCGTAGGAGAGGGCCTGTCGGACGCGCTTGTCGGCGGTGGGCCCGGCGTACGGGCCGGTCGACTTGTGGCTGGCGTCCATCTGGTGGGTGTAGATCATGAGCTGGATGGTCCGGATGGAGGGCGCGGTGCTGAGGAAGAGCTTCGAATGCTTCTCGATGATCCCGCCCAGGTGGGGCGGGATGTTGACCGCCACGTCGATCTCGCCGTTCTGCAGCGAGGCCACCCGCACCGCGTCGTCGGGGATCGGCTTGAAGACGATCGTCTTGATCTTGGCGGCGCCGCCCCAGTAGCCGGGGAAGGCCTCCATCACGATCTCCTCGTCCTTGGCCCAGCGGACGAACTTGTAGGGCCCGGTGCCGATGGGAGCGCGAGAGATCGCGCCCGCGTCCTTCCCCGCGTACTCCTTGGGCGGGTACATCGCGGCCTGGCGGAGCGCGATGTGGCTCAGGAACACCGGCCACGGCTTCTTGGTGTGGATCTTCACGGTGTAGGGATCCACGATCTCCACCCGGTCGATCGGCGCGAACGACGAGGAGCCGCGCAGCTTGTTGGCCGGGTTGGCCAGACGCTCGATGCTGAACTTGACCGAGTCCGCGTTGAAGTCCTCGCCGTTGTGGAACTTGACGCCCCGGCGCAGCTTGAACTCCCAGGCGGTCGGCGCCACCAGCTTCGGCATCTCGGCGGCGAGCGCGGGCACCAGCTTGAGGTTCTGATCGCGCTCGAGCAGGGACTCGAACATCTGCGCGCCCACGTTCGACGCCGGTTGCTCCTGCTGGTTCATCATGTCGAGCGTGGTGGGGTCCACGCCCTGCGCGATCACGACCTTTCCGGCGGGGGCCGCCCCTGCGGTGAGCGGAACCAGGACGAGGGAGAGGACGACAATCGCAATGCGCCAGTGGTCCATGTTCTCGGCTCCTTCGGGGGAGAGGTTCGCGTCGAGTTGCGATACTCTATGGGCCATCGCCGGGAGGAGTCAAGTTTGGGGGACCCCAGCTGCCGCGCGGAGGGAACACGGATGCCCAAGGTGCTCACGGAAGCCCAGGTACAGGCCTTTCAGCGGGACGGCTGCCTCTCCCCGATCCGGGTGATGAGCGCCGGGCGCGCGCACCAGCTCCGGCAGCGGTTCGAGGCCCTCGAGGCGCGCGTCCCCGACATCAAGAAGATGAAGACCAAGTCGCACCTGCTCTGCCCCTGGGTGCTGGACATCGCCCAGGACCCCCATATCCTCGACATCTTCGAGGACCTGATCGGACCGAACATCCGCTGCTGGAGCATGGCCTGGCGAGTCAAGAAGGCCGACGGCCAGACCTTCGCGGGCTGGCACCAGGACTCCGCCTACGGGGCGGCGATCCCGGTGGTGCTGGGGGGGCTGGCCCTGTCCGAGTGCGGGGTGGCCCAGGGGTGCCTGCGCGGCATCCCGGGATCCCACAAGTGGGGCATCCTCAAGCACGACGAGAGTGAGGATCCCCACAGCATCCTCGCCAAGGGGCAATTCATCATCGACGAGTTCGACGAGTCGAAGGCGGTCGACTTCGCGCTGGAGCCCGGCGAGATGGTGATGTTCGACAACTCGCTGGTGCACGGCTCCGGTACCAACGCGGGCCCCGACCGGCGCTTCCTGCTGCTCGTGGAGATGCTGCCGACGTGGGCCAAGCCGCCCCGGATCCGGCAGCAGGCCATGCTCCTGCGCGGCGAGGACACGCACGGGAACTTCGACGACGAGCCGCGGCCCGACGCCGAGTGGTCCGAGACCGCGGTCGGCAACTGGTCCGCGGTGGTGAACCGGCGCGCCCAGCTCATCTTCGGGCAGGGCAAGGTCGCGCCGAGCGAGGCTTACGGGGGCACGCGCGCCGCGACGTAGGCTTGCCGCGGTCGTCTACTGGGCCAGCGCGCCGCCGTCGATGAGGATCTCGCTGCCGGTCATGTAGGAGGAGTCGTCGGAGGCCAGGTAGAGCACCGCGCTCACGATCTCGGCCACCGTGCCCATGCGCCCCAGCGGGATCCGCTGCAGGCGGCGCGCCATGTCCTCCTTGTTGCGGAAGGCGGCGTGGAACATCTCGGTGTCCACTGGGCCCGGGTGCACCGAGTTGCAGCGGATCTTGTCCTTGGCGTG
>DATFUK010000541.1:0-2742 GCA_035260865.1 Candidatus Methylomirabilota bacterium
CGGTGCGCACCGCCACGTGCCAGGCCAGCACGACCACGGCCAGCGAGGCGGCCTGGCAGGCGAGGACGCCTAGCCGGCCCATCGCTTCACCCGCGCCTCGACGAGCGCGCCCGCGGTATCGATGGCCAGGACCGCGGCCGCCGCGATCACCGCCAGCACCGCGTACTCGCGCGTCATCATGAGGCCGTACGCGTAGTTGATGACGTAGCCGATGCCCGCGCGCGAGCCGAGGATCTCGCCCACCAGCACGCCCACCACCGAGAGGGCCAGGCCGGCCCGCAGCCCGCCCACCATCGTGGAGGCCATCGCGGGCAGCATCACCTTGCGGAACACCGTGAACGGCCGCGCCCCCATGGACTGCGCCACCGTCACGAGCGTGGCCGGCACCTGGCGGATGCCGGCCAGCACCGACAGCACGATCGGGAAGAAGCCGAGGGCCACCCCGAACGCGATCTTCGAGGCGGACCCGAGCCCGAAGAACAGCATCAGCGACGGGTACCACACCACACTCGGCACCGCGTAGAGCGCGGCGAGCAGCGGCTCGTAGATCCGCCCGACGGTGCGGCGCAGGCCGAGCAGGAAGCCGAGCCAGAGCCCGGCCGCCACCGCCAGCACGTAGGCGCCCGCGATCTCCTGGAGGGTCAGCCAGACGTGCTCGCCGAGCGGCGGCAGGTCCGGCACCCGCCACATCCCGAGCAGCGCGCCAGGCAGGACCGAGGGCCGGATATAGAAGAGGGGGTTGAGGGGGGCCGCCACCGCCTCCCACACCGCGAGGATCGCCACGAGGATGCCGAGCCGCCAGGCCAGGATCTTCACGGCCGCGTCCCCATCGCCTTCAGCGACTCCTCGCGCACCTGCTCCCAGAGCTTGGCCCGCAGGTCGGTGACCTCGGGCGCGTTCAGGTCGCGCGGGAACGGCAGCGTGACGTCCACCACGTCCTTGATCCGCCCGGGCCGCGCGGTCATCACCACGATGCGGTCGGACAGCGCGATGGCCTCGTGCAGGCTGTGGGTGACGAAGACCACCGCCTTGCGCGCGCGCCGGCGGATGCCCACCAGCCACTCGCCCATCAGCAGGCGCGTCTGCTCGTCGAGGGCGCCGAAGGGCTCGTCCATCAGGAGGATCGGGGTGTCCAGCGCGAGCGCGCGGGCGATCGCCACCCGCTGGCGCATGCCGCCCGACAGCTCGCGCGGGTACTTCCGCTCGAAGCCGCGCAGGCCCATCGGCTCGAGCAGCCCGAGCCCGATCTCCCGGCGCTTCGCCGCGGGCACCCCGCGCAGCTCGAGGCCGAACGTGACGTTGTCGAGCGCGGTGCGCCACGGGAAGAGACCGCCGTCCTGGAACACCAGCGCGACCTGCTCCGGGTTCGGGCCCGCGCACGGCGTCCCGGCCACCAGCACGCGGCCCGCGTCCGGGCGCACCAGGCCCGCGATCATCCCGAGCACGGTGGACTTGCCGCAGCCGCTCGGACCCAGCAGGGTGACGAACTCCTCGGCGCGCACGGTGAGACTGACCGACTCCACCGCCTGGACCGCTCCGCTCGCGGTCTCGTACCGTTTGCCGATCGCCTCGAGGACGATCGGAGCCGCCGCGCCCGTCGTGGCCCCGCCAGGCATGCGCGCATTATGCTACAGTGCGCTCGGAAAGGAGGGCTCATCCCCATGCCGGACGCCGTACATCTGGGTAGCGGCAAGGTCCGCGAGCTCTACGCCCTCGACGACGAGCGGCTCCTGCTCGTGGCCTCCGACCGCATCTCCACCTTCGACGTCGTGCTCCCGACCGCCATCCCGGACAAGGGCCGCGTGCTGACCGGGATGTCCGCCTTCTGGTTCGCGCGCACCGCCGACATCTGCGCCAATCACCTGCTCGCGCTCCGGCCCGACGGCCGCTCCACCGAGTGCCGCCGGCTCGAGATGCTGCCGATCGAATGCGTGGTGCGCGGCTACCTCTCCGGCTCCGCCTGGAAGGACTACCGCAGCACCGGCCA
The DNA here is from genome assembly GCA_035260865.1 of Candidatus Methylomirabilota bacterium. Lineage (GTDB taxonomy): Bacteria > Methylomirabilota > Methylomirabilia > Rokubacteriales > CSP1-6 > CAMLFJ01. The sequence goes on from DATFUK010000541.1 coordinate 1,988, forward strand.
GGTGTCCGGCCACCGCCTGCCCGCGGGCCTGCGCGAGTCCGACCAGCTCCCCGAGCCGATCTTCACGCCGGCCACCAAGGCCGCGAGCGGCCACGACGAGAACATCACGCGCGCCCGGGCCGCGCAGGTGGTCGGGGCCGAGCGCTTCGCGGAGGCCGAGCGGCTCTCGATCGCGCTCTACCGGTTCGCGGCGGCCTACGCGCGTGAGCGCGGCATCATCATCGCCGACACCAAGTTCGAGTTCGGGGTGGACCGCGGAGGCCGGCTCGTGCTGGCCGACGAGGCGCTGACCCCGGACTCCTCGCGCTTCTGGCCCGCGGACCAGTACGCGCCGGGCGGGACGCAGCCCTCCTACGACAAGCAGTACGTGCGTGATTACTGCGAGAAGATCGGCTGGGGCAAGACCTACCCGGGCCCCGAGCTGCCCGCCGACGTGGTGGCCGGCACGCGCCGGCGCTACGTCGAAGCCTTCGAGCTGGTCACCGGCCTGTCGTTCGACGCTTACCTGGCGAACCCTTCGATCGCCCTGAAGTAGCCGTCTTCCCCTTCCCCCCCTCTCCCCTCCGGGGAGAAGGGGGGAAGGGGCCGATGTACCCGCGCTCCTGATCCCGCTCCCGCAGTGCGCGCGCCCGCTGGCCGGCCGGCCCATACCCCCCGCCGCCCGGCGTGCTCACGAGCACGCGATCCCCCTGCTCCAGCACGTGCTGTCGCCGGTGATCCACCTTCTTGCCGTTGATCTGGACGTCGCCGAGCCC
>DATFUK010000542.1:0-20720 GCA_035260865.1 Candidatus Methylomirabilota bacterium
ACGCGCTGGCCTGCGGGCTCCTGCTCGCCGCCGCGATCGTGGCGCTCAACATCGACAAGGGTGCGCGCCGCATCTGGCGCGCCGCCACCGTCTCCGCCTCGAGCTAGCGCCCGCGCCTCACGCGCGGAGCGCGAAGCCCTCGTAGCCCTTCGCGGCCACCTCGTCGCACTTCTGGCGGTAGACGCCGACCCCGCCGATGTAGGGCATGAACACGCGCGGCTTGCCCGGGATGTTCGCGCCCATGTACCAGGAGGGGGCGAGCGGGTAGAGCGTCATGTGGCCCACCTCGTTGACGTGCTGGACCCACGCCTCCTGGGCTCGGGCGGTGGCCTCGATGGTGGTGAGGCCGTTCGCGCGCAGGTGCGTGACGCAGTCGGCGATCCAGTCCACGTGCTGCTCGATGGACACGATCATGTTGCTCAGCACCGAGGGGCTGCCGGGGCCGGTGATCATGAAGAGGTTCGGGAAGCCCTCGACGGTGAGCCCGAGGTAGGTGCGCGGGCCGCCGGCCCACTCGCTGGCGAGCTTCCGGCCGCCGCGGCCGCGGATGTCGATGTTGAGCAGGGCCCCGGTCATCGCGTCGAAGCCGGTCGCGAAGACGAGATCGTCCACCGCGTACTCCACCCCGGCCACGCGCACGCCCGTAGGCGTGATCGCGTCGATCGGGTCCTTCTTGGCGTCGATAAGGGTCACGTTGTCGCGGTTGAAGGTGGCGTAGTAGTTGGTGTCCACGCAGAGCCGCTTGGTGCCCAGCGGGTAGCTCTGCGGGCACAGCAGGTCGGCCACCGCCGGGTCGCGCACGATCGCGCGGATCTTCTCGCGGAAGAAGCGGGCCGCGGTGTCGTTGGCCTCTTGGCTGATCAGCAGATCGGTGTAGGCGGCGGAGAAGCCGAGGCCGCCCCGGCTCCAGCGCCTCTCGTACTCGCGCTCCCGCTCCTCGGCGGGCACCGCGAGGGCGGAGTCGCCGCTGCGCTCCGTCACGAAGCCGACGCGCGACTCGCGCGCCTGGCGGCGGAAGTCGGCGTAGGTCTCCTTGACCTGGCGCTCGTACTCGGGGTCGAGCGGGGCGTTCTGGGCGGGCATGCTGAAATTGGGCGTGCGCTGGAAGACGTAGAGGTGGCTCGCCTGCTTCGCGATGATCGGGATGGACTGGATCGCGGAGGAGCCGGTGCCGATGACCCCGACCCGGCGGCCGGTGAAGTCCACGCCCTCGTGGGGCCACTTGCCGGTATGGTACCACTCGCCCGCGAAGCTCTCGATGCCCTTGAAGGGCGGGACCTGGGCGTCCGAGAGGCAGCCGGTGGCCATGACGCAGAAGCGCGCGGTCACCCGGTCGCCCCGGTCCGTCTCGATCGCCCAGTGCCCGGCCGTCTCGTCGAACACCGCCGCGGTCACGCGAGTCTCGAACTGGATGTCCTTCCGGAGATCGAAGCGGTCCGCCACGTGGTTCGCGTACTTCAAGATTTCGGGCTGGGCCGAGTAGCGCTCGGTCCAGCGCCACTCCTGCTGCAGCTCGTTCGAGAACGAGTAGGAATAGTCCATGGACTCGACGTCGCAGCGCGCCCCGGGGTAGCGGTTCCAGTACCAGGTACCGCCGACCCCCTTGCCCGCCTCGTAGACCCGCGCGGTGAGCCCGAGCCCGCGCAGCCGGTGCAGCATGTACATCCCCGCGAAGCCCGCGCCCACCACGACCGCGTCGAAGTTCATGCCCGCTCCTGGACCGGGACCACGTAGGGCCCTTCGGGGACGAACGCCACCCGGGGATCCCGATGGCGCGCCATGCTCTCGGCGATGGCGGAGGTGAGATCGGTGACGCGCTCCACGCCGGTCAGCGCCGCGTCGTGCGCGTCCAGGCCGTCCGTGTAGAGCCGCACGCGGCCGACCCGCATGGGCTTGAGCTGCATCTGGGTCTGCCACTCGTCGACGTCGGCGTGCGGCTTGCCCGCGATGCTCGACGCGAACCCGTCGGCGCCCAGGTCCACGAGGCGCCGCTGCGCTTCTACATAGTGCTTCGACCCCATGCCCTCCGCGCACGCGGAGGCGACGATCAGGTCACCGCCCGGCTCCAGGATGTCGAGCGGGCCCACCATGCCCTTCACGGTCTGGTAGTAGGTGTTGTCGAGCGGGTAGCCGGCCGCGCTGGTGACCACGGTCTGGAACCGGCGGCCGACCGGCACCCGCGCGTAGGCGCCGGCGAAGTCCACCGCTTGGAGATGGCTCTGCACCACCTCGCCGAAGTTGACGAAGGCCAGCCGCCGCCGGTCGTCGATCACGGTGTTGAGCGCGAGCGCGCCCCCGAGCATGGAGACGATGGCGAGCTGCTCCTCGTGGAGCGGGTTGCCGTCCAGCACGCAGTTGGCCGCGAGCGGGTGCGCCATGAAGGCCGCGTTGTGGAAGGTGGTGATGGTCTCGGCGTGGGCGACGCCGGGAGCGATGACCTTGCGGCCGCCCGACCAGCCGGCCATGAAGTGCGGCTCCACCAGGCCGGTGGCGATCTTGAGATCGGCTCCGACCAGGCGGCGGTCGAGGCGCACCACCGTGCCGCGCCCCGGGGTCCGGCCGAGCAGCACGTGGTCCTCGTCCGCCCGCGCGTCGTGGTTGGCCACCGTCACCGTCTCGAGGACCCACGGATCGCCGACCAGCTCGGCCAGCTCGGGGCCCTCGTTCGGGCGATGGAGCCCCGTCGCCACCAGCACCGTGATGCCTGCGCGCGGCACGCCCGCGTCGAGCAGGGCGCGGATCAGCGGCCCGAGGAAGAGGCCGTTCGGGACCGGCCGCGTGATGTCGCAGATGAGGATGCAGGCGGAGCGCTTACCGCGCGCGGCCTCGCGCAGCGCCGGCCCGTCGACGGGCTCGGCCAGGGCGCGCTCGACCGCGGCCCGCGGCTCGGCCAGCGCCGGCATCGCGCGCTTCTCGATCACCGTCGGCACGCAGCCGGGAGGCGGCGAGACGGGCAGGGTGGAGCGGCCGTACAGGAGATCGATCGTCACGAGGGGCCTCCGGGCGATCATAGCTCATCCCCTGGGAGGCCCATAGGTGCTGCGCGGCGTAGGCGCGCCAGGGCCGCCAGCGCTCGGCGCGGGCGAGCAGTGCGCCGGGAGTGGGCCGGCGCCCCTTCCGATCGGCCATCGCGCGCATCAGCCCGATGTCGGCGGCGGGGAACGCGTCGGGCTCCCGCATCTCCCGCATCGCGATGTACTGTGCGGTCCACTCGCCGACGCCGTCGAGCGCCTTCAGGGTCCGGATCGCCTCCTCGAGGCTGCGCCGCGGTCCGAAGATCTCGGGGTCCGCGACGACGGCTCGCGCGAGGGAGCCCAGGGCGGCGGCGCGGGCGCGGGTCAGCCCGAGCGTGGAGAGATCGGCCCCGGCCACCCGCTCGGGGTCGGGGAACACATGGGTCAGCCCGTCGGCCACGATCGCGCCGGCGAGCGGCTTGCCGTAGGCCGCGACCAGCTTGCCCGCGTACCCGATCGCCGCGGTCACCGTGATCTGCTGCCCGAGCAGGGCCCGCACGCCCAGCTCGAAGCCGTCCCACGCGCCCGCCACCCGCAGGCCCGGGCGCGCCGCGACGAGCGGGGCCAGCGTGGGATCCTCGGAGAGATGGGCGCCGATCACCTCCGGGTCCGCGGCGAGATCGAACACCCGGCGGAGGCGCGCGACGATCGCGGGCAGCGCCGAGAGCTGAGGGAACTGGATGATGGCGCGCAGGGTGTGCCCGGCGTCCGGTCGTACCGCCACCGCGCCGTGCGCGCCGCCGATCGCGATCGTGCGCGCGTAGCCGTCGCCGGAGACGACCTCGACCCCGCGGATCGCGCGCGCCCGCAGGAAGGCGAGCATCGCCGGCCAGTCATAGGGCGGGCGATACGGGAGTCGAATGGTCACCTCGCCGCTCGGCCCCGCCGAGACCGGCGCGCCCCCGCGGCGCAGCGTGCTGGGCGGCCGGCCGAAGAGCTGCTGGAAGGTCTCGTTGAAGCGGCGCACGCTGCCGAACCCCGCGGCCAGCGCGACCTCGCCCATCGGCAGCCGTGTGTCGTGGATCAGGTGCTTGGCCAGGAGCACGCGCCGGGTCTGGGCCACCGCGATCGGAGAGGCCCCGAGGTGCCGCTGGAAGAGCCGCCGGAGCTGCCGCTCGCCCACGCCGAGCCGGTCGGCGAGCGCCTCCACGTCGGCGCCGTCGAGCCCGCCCTTCTCGATCAGCGCCACCGCGCGGGACACCGTGTTCGACGTGCCGCGCCAGACCCCCAGGTCGGGCGCGCTCTCGGGGCGGCAGCGCAGGCACGGGCGATAGCCCGCCTCCTGGGCCGCGGCGGCCGACGGGTAGAAGACGAGGTTCTCGCGCTTCGGGGTCCGCGCCGGGCAGATCGGCCGGCAGTAGATGCCGGTGGATTTCACCGCGACGAAGAGCCGCCCGTCGAAGCGCGCGTCGCGCGTGGCGATCGCGCGGTAGGAGGCGTCGGCGTCCAGGTCCATGGCCTCATCGTCACGCACGCGGGGTCCCCCGGTCTCGCGGGTTTCGGACGTCATCGGTGACCGGGTCCGGATCCCGCCAGCAGGCCCGGGCGCGGTCTGGGATGATCTTGCCATGGCCACGGCCGATGCGCTCTGGGCTGCCTGGGACGGCCGCGGGTTCGAGCACCTGGCCCTCTCCGTGGAGCCGGGTGGCGTGCGCGCGGACAGCTTGATCATCGCGGTGGACGACGACGGGCGCCCGTACCGCGCCCGCTACGTGGTGGAGTGCGACGCGGGCTGGGTGATGCGGCGCGCGCGGATCGAGGTGCTCGAGGCGCCGGCGCGGGTGATGCCCGCGCGGGTGATAGAGGTCCGGGCGGACGGGCGCGGCGGCTGGACCGACGCGGTGACCGGCGCCTCGCTGCCTCTCGACGGCTGCGTGGACATCGACATCTATCCCTCGCCCTTCACCAACACGCTGCCGATCCGGCGGCTCGCCGGATCGGGCGTCGGGCGGCCGGTGGCGATCGACGTGGCGTGGGTGCTGCTGCCCGCGCTCACCATCCAGATGGCGCGTCAGGAGTACACGCTGCTCGAGCGCGGGGAGGCCGGCGAGCGGTGGCGGTTCCGGGCGCTTGAGTCGGACTTCACTGCGGAGCTGGCGGTCGACGGGCAGGGCGTGGTGCGGGACTACCCGGAGATCGCGCGGCGGATCCTCTAAGAGATCTGGAGGTTGATCATGGCGTCGATCCGGAGAGAGGCGGAACTCAATGCGCGGGCCGAGAAGGTGTGGGACGCGGTGCGGGACGTGGGGGCGGTGCACGAGCGGCTCGCGCCCGGCTTCGTGGTGGACACGAAGATGGAGGAGGGCGCGCGCGTCGTCACCTTCGCCAACGGCATGACCGCGCGCGAGCTCATCGTGGACGTGGACGACGCGGCGCGCCGGCTCGCCTGGTCGGTGGTGGGCAGCCCGCGTCTCACCCACCACAACGCGTCTCTCCAGGTGTTCGCCGAGGGCGACGGGCGCAGCCGGATCGTCTGGACCGCGGACCTGCTGCCGAACGAGGTCGCCGGCTACATCCAGGCGATGATCGAGCAGGGGATGAGCGTCATGAAGCGGACGCTGGAGAAGTAGCCAGCGGCGGCAGCCCCATCTCCCGCGTGCACTCACCGAACCACTCGATGACTTCCTTGTGGAGCGGGATGCCGTGGGCGCGGCGGTGCGCGAGCTCCTCGGCCTCCGACAGCCCCGGGTAGAGCACGCGCTCCTGGCCCGGCGCGGGGGCGGCGGTGCGCAGGGTGCGGAGCATCTCGTCCATGGAGTCCTTGAATCGCCCGAGGTCGGTGAACGCCTCGATGTTGTACGCCGCGAACTGGTTCTTCGACCCGCTGCCGGGCGCCAGCATCGTGGGCAGGGCGCCGGCCAGCATGGTGGAGAGCACCTCGGCCATGAGCGCGAAGCCGTAGCCTTTGTGCGAGCCCTGCTCCCGCGTGCCGCCAAGCGGGGCCTGGAAGAAGTCCTCGCGGTCGAAGACCGGCTTCTCCTCCATGATCGGCGTGCCTTCCTTGTCGGTCACCCAGCCCGCGAGCAGCGGCGAGCCGATCCGCATGGCCAGCCGGATCTTGTTGCCCGCGATGGCGGAGGTGGCCGCGTCGAAGAGCATCGGCGCCTCGCGGCGCGCGGGGGCGGCGAGCGCGATCGGGTTGGTGCCGAGCAGCGGCTTCGCGCCGAAGGTGGGGACCACGTGCAGCCCCGCCGCGGTGAAGCAGGCCCCCACCATGTCGGCCTGGGCGGCCTGCATCGCGAAGTGGCCGATCGCGCCGAAGTGCCCGCTGTTGTGCACGGTCACGATCCCGACGCCGACCTTGCGGGCCTTCTCGATGGCCAGGCGCATCGCCTTCGGTCCCACGATGATGCCGAGCCGCTTCTCGGCGTCGATCACCGCGGTGCCGGGCGCCTCGCGCTCCATCTTCCAGCCGGGGCGCGGGTCGAGCTTGCCGGCCCGGTAGTCGCGGACGTAGACGCGCAGCATGTTGGACACGCCGTGGGTCTCGACCCCGCGCAGGTCGGTCATGGTCAGCACGTCCGCGGCGTCGGCGGCGTCCTCCGGGGTGACGCCCAGCTTCTCGAAGATCTGGGTGGTGGTCCGGCGCAGGCCCGCCTCCGGAACCAGCACCTGATCTTGCGGTGGCACCTTGAAGCGCTCGAGGATCATGGGTGGCTCCCTCCCGGGGGGCATCCTAGCGCGGGCCGGCGCCCGCGCAAGGGCCTCGTTGACCCCGGGGCCCCCGCGGGGCTAGATTCGCTTCCTGGGCGCTCCGGTCCTTCCAAGCCGGGGCCCCGAGGAGGCTCTGCCATGCTGGGTCTGGGAATGGCGTCGTCACACGCCCCGATGATGTTCCAGAAGGCGCAGTACTGGCCGCGGGTGGTCGGGCGGATCCCGGCCGAGGCCCGCGAGCAGCTGCCGCGCAGCGCCCGGGAGGAGATCGCGAGCCCGGCCATCATCGAGGGGAACATCCAGCGCATCGAAGGGGGCCTGGCCACCCTGCGCGAGCAGCTCCGGGCCTACCGCCCGGACGCGCTCCTCATGATCGGCGACGACCAGGGCGACCTGTTCGACGAGACCAACAACCCCACCTTCTCGGTCTACACCGGCGAGGAGCCGCTCTGGGGCCGCAGCGCCCGCGACAGCTACGACACCCCGCCGGCGGAGCGGACCAAGCTCGTCTTCAAGCCGCATCCCGAGCTCTCCCGGCACCTGCATCGTGGGCTGGTCAAGCGGGGCTTCGACATGGCCAGCATCGGACGGTTCGATCCGCGCGGCAATCCCACGCGCGGCGTCTCGCACATGGTCTCGAACCTCGTGCCCGAGGTGGACCCGGGGCTCGAGATCCCGCTGATCTGCGTGTTCATGAACGAGTACTACCCGCCGCTGCCGAGCGCGGCCCGCTGCGCGCGCCTGGGCGAGGCCATCGCCGACGTGTTCCGCGATCGCCCGGAGCGGATCGCGATCTACGCCTCGGGCGGCCTCTCCCACTTCCCGGGCATGTACAACGCGGGCTGGATCGACCAGCCGCTGGACCGGTGGATCCTCGAGCGCCTCGAGCGCAACGACCTGGAGGCGATGGAGCATCTCTTCACCTTCGACTCGGACGCCATGCGCTCCGGCACCGGCGAGGTGCGCGCGTGGATCAGCACGGCCGCCGCGATGAACCGCCCCGCCAAGGTGGTGGACTACGTGCCCGCTCACTGCGCCCAGACCGGGTGCGGCTTCGTCTACTGGCCGGCCGCCGACTAGCCGCCGCCCACTGTCCCTCTCCCCTCGGGGGAGAGGGCAGGGTGAGGGGGTGGGGCCCGACGATGAAGCGGTCCTGGCTGGCCGTCGCCCTGCTCGTCCTCTCCCTGGCCCCCGGCGCCGAAGGCGGGGTCATCCCGCTCGACCTGCGCTTCGACGGGCAACCGATCGAGACCGCGGCGCCGCCCGACTTCACGTGCTTCAACGCGACCGCCAACCGCTGGGTGAGCTGCGGCGTGAAGCGGGGCGAGGGACCGGGGGCCTGGGTGCTCGAGGGCCTCGAGCCCGGCCGGTACCGGCTGCACGTGAGCATCGACGAGAACCCGGTCAACCCGCGTCGCTTCCCGGGCGACTACGAGGCCCAGCACCGGTTCGAGGTCACCGAGCGCGGGCCGGAGCGCCTCACCGTGGACATGGTGCGACTCATTCACCTGACGCGTCCGGGCGACAATGCGCGCTCGCTCGAAGGCATGCTCACGAGCTGCGCGACCCAGCCGGTCTTCGAGACGCCCCGCCACTCCTGGGGGCCGACGGCGCGGATCGAGTTCGCGTGGGACCCGATCGTCGCGGGCGCCGAGTACCGGGTCAGCGTGACCGCGGTCTCCTGCTCCCAGCCCGACCGCCAGCGCGAGGTGCTGCGCACGATGACGGGCGCCAACGAGGTGGCCCTGAGCCTGCCGCCGAGCGTGGGCGACGAGCGATACTACTTCTGGATCGCGGCCTGGCGTGATGGCCGTCTCGTCGGCGATCTCTACACCCACGACGCGGGCGTGCACTCGTGGAACTACCGCTTCCAGGTCCGCAACGCGAGCCTGCCGCGCTGGGTCTACGTGGTCGGCGCCGGCCTCGTGGTGCTCCTCGTCATCGGCGCGATCCGGTTCCTGCCCACCGCGCCGGCCACGCGCCGTCGGCGGCTCGCGCGCCGGGCGCTCGTGTTGACGATCGTCGGCGTGCTCGCGGGCGGGGCCTACTACGTCGTCCGCGACCGGGTCGAGGAGGGCGAGCGGCGCCGCGCCGAGGAGGAGCGGATCCAGAGCGAGGTCGAGGGCCAGGCCCGGCAGCGCGAACTCATCGCCGCGTTCGTGTCTGTCGCGCCGCGGCCGGCGTGGTGGGCCTCGGTGCAGACGCCCTATCACGTGGAGAACGTCGGCGACCTGCTCGCGGCCTGGCAGGGCTTCCCGCGCGGCGACGACGGACTGGGCGAGCGGCAGTTCTTCAAGGCGGCCTACCAGGGCATCGTGGACCAGCCGAACGACGAGCACGTGGTGGCGACCGCGGTCGACCTGATGTACTGGGTCGTGGACGATTACCCGCACCGCCTGGCGCTCGCCCAGTGGGGCTGGGAGCGCTACTTCCAGCACCGGCAGCGCGTCGACAACTGCGCCAACTGCATGCCGGGAGATCGGACGCAGGGGTTGACCCAGAACCTGAGCCGGCTCCTGATGGCGGCCGGCCGCCCCGACGAGGCGATCGCGGTCTGTCGCCGGCTCATCGACGAGCGGGGGGCCGACGTCAGCCCGTACAAGCTGGCCGAGACGTGGGACCGGATGGCCTGGGCCTACTGGGAGAAGGGCGAGCGGGAGCGGGCCCGGGAGGTCGTCCGTGAGGCGATCGCCAAGTACGGTGGGACCGTGCGCGGCGCCGACCTGCGCCGCACCCTCGTCACCTTCGAGCGCACACGCTGACCACGCGCGTCCGGTTCTGGGCACCCGGGGGATCGATCGCGAAGCCGGGGCGGGGGTAGGTTACGAGGCCCGGCGGAGCGTGTAGATGTTGATGGTCTTGTCTTGCCGGTGTGTCGGCCGCCAGGGGGGCCAGCTCACCGTCCAGCGATCCCGGGTCACCGCGAAGCCACTTCTTCGGAAGGCCGCCCGCAGCTTCGCGTCCGGGACCCAGCCGGGGTCGGCCAGCAGGGCCTGGCCCCCCGGCCGCAGCGTCCGCATGAGCCCCGTGCCGAGGGCCGGCCACTCCGCGTCGTCGTACACCACGTCACCGCCGACCACCAGGTCGTAGGTCGCCGGGGCGAGGCGCTCCCCGCCGTGGTTCCAGTCGCCGCCTATCGTCTGGGCAGGCGCCAGGCCGTTGCGCCGGCAGTTGCGGCGGACCGCGGCGAGGGCCTCCGCCTCCCGGTCCAGGAACGTGACGCTCGCGCCCAGGCGGCCGCAGACGATGCCGATGAGGCCGACGCCGCAGCCCAGGTCCAGGACCGCGCGGCCCCGCAGGCCGTCGGCTCCGAAGCGGTCGGTGATGTAGGCGGCGAGCCCCAGACCGGCCGGCCAGACCCGGCGCCAGTAGGTATGGGTCGAGAGCTTGAGGAGATTCTGCGCCGACGTCTCCTCGATGGAGACGGGCCCGATCGGCTCCAGCGCGAACTCTCGTAACACTGACCGAAGTCTAACGCACGTTGATCCGTCCGTCGCGCAGGTTTATGCTCGGCGCGTCCCGGTCGGTCTCGCGGTAACCCAGTCCCGCCAAAGGAGGCGCGCAATGGCTCTCTCCGTAGGGTTCATCGGTGTCGGCAACATGGGCAACCCGATGGCCGGCAACGTGCTGAAGGCCGGCTTCTCGATGACGGTGTTCGACATGAACCCCAAGGCCATGGAGAACCTCGTCCAGGCGGGGGCCAAGCGGGCCGCTTCCGCCAAGGAGGTGGTGGACGCCTCCGACGTCGTGCTGACCTCGCTGCCCGCCTCCCCGGACGTGGAGGCCATGTACCTCGACGAGGGCGGCCTCGTGCAGCGCGCGAAGCCGGGTACGATCCTGATCGACCTGAGCAGCGTGCTGCCCAAGACCCCCCGGATGATCGAGCCGATCGCGAAGGCCCGCGGCGTGTCCTTCCTGGAGGCGCCGGTCAGCGGCGGCGTCACCGGAGCGCGCGCGGGCACGCTCGCCATCATGGTCGGCGGCGACCCGGCGGCGATGGAGAAGGCGCGCCCGGTGCTGCGCGCCATGGGGCCCAACATCTTCCACGTGGGGCCGGCGGGCGCGGGCAACACCATCAAGGCCATCAACAACATGATGGCGTGCGTGAACAGCGCCACCATGATGGAGGGCTTCGTGCTGGGTGTGAAGGCGGGGCTCGACCCGATGACGATCTACGAGGTGGTGAAGGCGAGCAGCGGCGGCAGCAAGGCCATCGAGCGCATCCCGCGCGCCCTGATCCCGCGCGACTTCGAGCCGGGCTTCAAGGTGACGCTGATGAACAAGGATCTCGAGACCTTCCACACCATCGCCAAGGAGCTCAACGTCCCGGTGACGTTCTCGAACCTGGCCCAGCACTACCAGCAGGCCGCGCTGGCCGCCGGGCTCGGCGAGCAGGACACCAGCGTGGTGTTCACGATCATCGAGCGGCTGGCCGGCGTGAAGGCGCCCGGCAAATGAAGTACGGCCTGCACGGCGTCAACCTCAACACCTGCGCCTATCCGGACGCGGCGGCCCGGATCGGGCGCGCCGCGGAGGCCGCCGGCTTCGAGTCGCTCTGGGTGGCCGATCACGTGGTGCTGCCGGACCCGCCGGTGCCCGGCCGGCCGATGGCGCCCGACATGCGGCTCCTCGACCCGGTAGTGGCGCTGACGTACCTCGCCGCCCACACCTCCCGCATCAAGCTCGGCACCGGGGTCATCATCCTGCCGCAGCGGCAGGCCCTGGTCCTGGCCAAGCAGCTCGCGTCGCTCGACGTCCTCTCGAACGGCCGGCTGATCTTCGGGCTGGGCGTGGGCTGGTGCGAGCCCGAGATGCGGTCGGTGGGCGCGCCCTTCAAGGAGCGCGGGCGCGTCTCCGACGACTACCTGGCCGCGATGCGCGCGGTGTGGACGCAGCCGAAGCCCGCGCACCACGGCTCCTACGTGACCTTCGAGGCGGTGCAGGCGATGCCGCGGCCGGTGCAGGCCCCGATCCCGATCGTGGTGGGTGGCGGCTCCCCGCCGGCCTATCGCCGCGCGGTCACCCAGGGCCACGGCTGGTACGGCTTCGGCCTCGACGTGGAGACGACGCGCAAGCGGGTGAGCGCGCTCCAGGAGGCCGCGAAGACCGCGAAGCGGCCGGCCGAGCTCGGCCCGCTCGAGATCAGCGTGACGCCGCCGGGCTACGACGTGCCCGACCGCGCGACGATCGACGCCTACGCGCAGGCCGGCGTCCACCGGCTGATCCTGCGCCCGCAGCCCACGATGGATGCCGCGGCGCTCGAGCGCTTCGCCTCCGAGACCGGCCGCGCGCTCGGCCTGGCCGCCTGACGCCTCACGACGCGCGAAGGAGATCACGATGAGCCCACGCCGCCAGCCCACGAAGACCCCGCGCGCGAGCAGCGGGACCAAGAACCCCTACGGCTACCCGTTCTGGGAGTGGGTCGCCCGGGAAGACCCGGAGTACGTGAAGGCGCGGCAGCCGATCAGCGCGCTCTCGATCGGGGAAGGCAAGGAGCTCTCGGTCAAGTATCGCGAGATGGTCATCATCGGCATCCTCGCCTTCCGCGGCCGCAAGGAGGGCGTGATCGCTCACATGCGACGGGCCATCGATCACGGCGCGACCAAGCGCGAGCTGCTCGAGGCCATCCAGTCCGCCGCGGTGCCGGGCGGCGGGCCCACGTTCAGCACCGGGGCGCAGGCGCTGATGGAGCTCGACCGCGCGGGAGTGTTCAAGTAGCGGTCAGACGGTCAGCGTCCCTTCCATCACCGGGACGCAGCGGCCGCCGACCCGGACGCGGGTCACCGCGCCGGCCTTCGTCTCGGCGCTGACCTGGAGCCGGCTCGGGCGCCCCATCTCCACGCCCTGCAGCACGTCCCGCGCGAGGACGCCGTCGACGCCCGCCTCGAGACCGGCGAGCAGCGCGATCAGGGCGCCGTTGGCGCTGCCGGTGGCGGGATCCTCCCCGGTGCCCCCGAGCGGCGAGAACATCCGGGCGCGCAGGTCCGCGCCGTCGCGCCGGTCGGGCGTGCGGGCGTAGATGTGGATCGAGAAGCGGCCCGTCTTGAACGGGAAGCGGCGGGCCGCGTCGGTGACCGCGGCCACGTCCGCCCGGGCGTGCCCGATGGCCTCCGGCGTGACCTCCGCGATCAGGAAGGGCAGCCCCACCGAGGCGACCACCGGCTCGTGGCGTGACGTGAGCACGGCCGCGGCGTCGAGGCCGACGCACCGGGCCACGACCGCCGCCGGGACCTGCCGGCCGAGGGTGAGCGGCTGGGGAGCGGTGAGGGTCGCGCCGATCACCCGCGCGTCCGCGTCGCGCATCAGGTCGATCGGCACGAGGCCGGCGCCCTCCTCGAACCGCAGGGTCGGTCCCAGCGTCCGGCCGCTGCGCTCGGCGAGCCGCGCCAGGGTGAAGGCGGTGCCGACGTTCGGATGGCCCGCGAAGGGGATCTCGTTCTGCCGGGTGAAGATCCGGACCCGCGCGGTGTGGGCGGGATCCTCGGGCGGGAGCACGAAGGTCGACTCGGAGTAGTTGAACTCGGCCGCGATCGCCTGCATCTGGACGGCGCTCAGGCCGGTCGCGGCGGTCACCACCGCGAGCGGGTTGCCCGCGAACGCGCGATCGGTGAACACGTCGACGGTCAGGTAGTCGTGGCGCGTCGGCATCGCGGCGGCCCTAGAGCCGGAGCAGCGACTCGAGGTTGCGCCAGAGGATCCGCTCCTTCTCGTCCGCGGTCAGGCTGGCGAGCCCCTGCACCCACGTGACCGGGGACGGGTGCCACGGCACGAACGGCCAGTCGCTGCCGAGCACCACGCGGTCGATGCCGACCTGGTCGATCGTGAACCGGAGCGCGGCCTCGCTGCCGACCACCGTGTCGTAGTAGAGCTGCTTCTGGTAGCTACTAGGCGCGCGCGGGATGCTCTGGCGCGCGTCGGGATTGCCCTGCCAGCCCCGGTCGAGCCGTCCCATCGCGTAGCAGGCCGGCCCGCCTCCGTGGGCGATGCACACCTTGAGGTTCGGGCACGCCTCGAGCACGCCCCCCAGGATCAGGACCGCGACCACGATGGCGTCCTCGAGGATGACGCCCAGGCTGTTGAAGAGCCCGTAGCGCGTGGTGCGCTCCGTCAGGAAGTTGTGCTGGGGCTGTGGGTGATAGAAGAGTACCGCGCCCATCGCCTCGGCGGCCTTGAAGAAGGGGAGGAAGCGCGGGGCGTCCCAGTTCTCCCCGTTCACGATCGTGTCGAGCTCGGCGCCCTTGAGCCCGAGCCCGGTCACCGCGCGCTCCAGCTCCGCGATCGCCGCCTTGGTGTCTTGCATGGGCAGGGTGGCGAGCCCGGCGAAGCGGGTGGGCCACTGCCGGGTCATCCCCGCGATCTCATCGTTGACCTCGCGCGCGAGCGCCGTGCCCCGCGCCGCGTCCAGGTGGTAGCCGAAGAACGGGGTGTGGATGGAGAGCACCTGCACGTCCACGCCCTGGGCGTCCATGTCGGCCAGGCGCTCCTCCGGCGTGAAGCGCACCTTGGGGGAGGTGAAGCCGGTGGGCTTGCCGTTGCCGCCCAGGAAGGTGCCGAGACCGTCGCCGGCCTGGTGGCGGAAGCCGTGCCAGTCGCGGCCGGCCTCCGCGGCCTGCCAGACCGCCCGGGGCACCACGTGCGCGTGGATGTCGATGGATCGCATGGGTCGCTCCCTCCGGAAATAACGCTTGACGTGTTTACACCGTAAATGTACGGTGTCTATCCAAGGAGGCCGACATGACCCTCACCCTGGAGCGGCGGCAGCAAGACGAAGAGACGGCGGGCTTTCACCAGTCCTGGTTTCCCCTGGCCCTGGCCAGCGACGTGACGCCCGGCCGGGTCATCGGCCAGGACGTCCTCGGGACCCGCGTGATTCTCTACCGGGACGCGACCGGCCGGGCGGTGGTACAGGGCGCCTTCTGCCCCCACCTGGGCGCGGACCTCTCGGTGGGCCAGGTGGTGGACGGGCAGATCCGCTGTGCCTACCACCACTGGAAGTTCGACTGCGCCGGCACGTGCGTGGACATCCCGGCCGGCGACAAGATCCCGCCCGGCGCCCGCCTCGCGACCTATCCGTCCGCGGAGGCGTGGGGGCTGATCTGGGCATTCAACGGCGAGACCCCGACCTTCGCGGTGCCGGGCATTCCCGGCGCGGAGGAGCGCGAGCTGATCTATGAGACTCATTTCCGTGGCACGCGTCCCAGTGACCCCTGGGTCTCCACGTCGAACGGTGTCGATTTCCAGCATCTCCGTACGCTCCACGGCCTTCCGGTGGTGGATCCGGACGCGGTGAGCGTCGGCGAGCATACCATCGAGTACCGGATCGGATCGCCCGACTTCCTCCAGGAGGGCCGCATTACCGGCGTCAACACCTTCTCGCAGCACCTGGGCATGGGCGATCAGCACATGTTCATGCTCTTCAGTGGCGCGTCCATCGCCCACGGCCACACCCGCGGCTTCTACGTCTACGGGGTACGCGACACCGGGCAAGGGCGAGACGGTGTGGCGGAGCGCCTGGCCGGGCTGGGCGATTTCGTCCGACGGCTCATCGCGGAGGACGCGCCGGTGCTCGACACCATCCGCTTCCGTCCGAAGACGCTGGTGGCCTCCGACCGCCACATGGCGCGGTTCTTCAAGTACGTGCGCGAGTTCCCCCGAGCGCTGCCGCCCGACGCCTGAGGCCCATGCCCAGGAATCTGTCGCGGGCCGAGGTCGACGCCTTCCGCGCGCGCCTGTGCGCGGTGGCGCAGAAGCGCTTCGCCAAGGACGGGGTGGAGGGCGTGAGCATGCGGCAGCTCGCCGACGCGCTCGGCTGCAGCCCGATGACGCCCTACCGCTACTTCCGCAACAAGGACGAGATCCTCGCCGCGGTGCGCGCGGCCGCGTTCGACCGGTTCGCGACCGCGCTCGAGGACGCGACCCGGACGATGGGCGGCGACCTGCGTGGGGGCGGCGCGGCCATGAGCGAGGCCTACATCCGCTTCGCCCTGAGCGATCCCGACGCGTATCGCCTGATGTTCGATCTCTCGCAGCCCCACCAGGACCGCTATCCGGAGCTGGTCCGCGCCAGCACCCGGGCGCGCCACCTGATGAGCGCGGGCCTGGAGGCGCTCGTCGAGGCGGGCATCTTCGCGGGCGATCCGAAACTCCTGGGCTACGTCTTCTGGGCCACCATGCACGGCCTCGTCGTGCTGTACCTGGCCGGCAAGCTGCCCAAGGAGCCGGACTTCAAGACCATCCAGCAAGAGGCGATGCGGCTGCTCGTGGCAGGCGCGCGATCGGGCGTCGCCTCACCGAAAGGCACGCCATGAGCATCCTCCTGAGCCTCTCCCCCTTCGTGGCCTTCTTCGTGCTCATGCGCACCGGCTCGCCGCTGGCCGGCCTGGTGGGCGCGGTCGTCGTCTCGCTGGTCCTGTGTCTCCGCATGATGCGGCGCGGCGAGTCGCTCAAGATCCTCGAGGTCGGCAGCCTCGTGGTGTTCGGCGCGCTCACCGCGTACACGCTGCTGGCCGCCCCGGCCTGGACGGTCGCGACGGTGCGGCTCGCGGTGGACACGGGCCTGCTCGCGATCGCGATCGTCTCGCTGGCCATCGGCCGGCCGTTCACGCTGCAGTACGCGCGCGAGCGGGTGCCCGAGCCGGTCTGGGCCCTGCCGGTCTTCTACACCACCAATCGCCTGATCACCACGGTGTGGGCGGCGGCCTTCGCGGTGCTGGTCGGAGCCGACGCGGCGGCGGAGTACGTGGAGGCGATTCCGATCTGGGTGGACGTCGCGGCCTCGGTCGCCGCCTTCGCGGCCGCGGTCTGGTTCAGCCGCCGGTACCCGGCGGTGGTGCAGCGGCGGTTCGCTAGCGCGGCTCCGTGAGGGCGGCGCGCAGGCGCTCGGGAGTGAGCGGCATGTCGAGGTGGCCGATGCCGAGCGGGGCGAGCGCGTCCACCGCCGCGTTGACCAGGGCGGGCGGGATCGCGATGCAGCCGGCCTCGCCCAGGCCCTTGGCCCCGAGCGGGTTGCGCGGCGACGCGGTGTGCATCTTCTCGATGAGCACCACCGGCATGTCGGCGGCGCGCGGGATCGCGTAGTCCATCAGGGTCGTCGTCAGGCACTGCCCGTCGGTGTCGTAGACGATGGCCTCCATCAGGGTCTGGCCCAGGCCCTGGGCCAGCGAGCCCAGGAGCTGCCCCTCGGCCAGAAGGGGATTGATGATCGTCCCCGCGTCGTCCACCCAGACGAGCTGCTCGAGCTGGAGCAGGCCGGTCTCGCGCTCGATGCGGAGTGCGCAGACCACCGCGCCGAAGCTCCACACTTCTCCGTCGGGCTGGAAGTAGGTGGTGGCCTCGAGCCCCGGCGTGTCGCCCGGGGGCAGGGCCTGGCCGCCCGCGTAGGCCGCGGTCGCCACTTCCTTCCACGCCACGCGCTTGGCCGGCACGCCCGCCACCTGGAAGCCGCCGCGGACCGGGACGATGTCCTCGACCGCGGCCTCCAGCATGCGGGCCGCGATGCGCCGGCCCTTCTCGCGCACCTCCACCGACGTGCGCACGAGCGCGCCACCGCCCAGCGCCACGCTGCGGCTGCCGAAGGTGCCGAAGCCCTCCGGGCCGGAGCGGGTGTCGCCGTGCATCACCGTCACCTCGTCCGGGGTGACGCCCAGGTGATCGGCCACCACCTGCGCGAAGGTGGTCTCGTGCCCCTGGCCGTGGGCGCTCGATCCGGTGATGGCGGTGACCTTGCCGGAGCGCTCCACGCGGATGCTGCCGCTCTCCCAGCCGAGCGCGCACGGCTCCACGTAGGAGGCGAGCCCCACGCCGACGATCTCGCCCTTCGCGCGCCGCGCGGCCTGCCGCTGCCGGAGGCTGTCGTAGTCCGCGGTCTTGAGCGCGCGGTCCAGCGCCTGTGGATAGTCGCCGGAGTCGTAGACCTGACCGGTGATGGTCTTGTAGGGGAAGCGGTTGGCCGGGATGAAGTTGCGCCGGCGCAGCTCCGCCGGGTCGAGCCGCATCGCGCGCGCCGCGGTGTCCATCAGCCGCTCGATGAAGAAGGACGCCTCCGGCCGGCCCGCGCCGCGATAGGCGGCGACCGGCGCGGTGGTGGTGAGCGCGCCGGTGACCGTGATGTCGCAGCTCGGGACGACGTAGGCCCCAGGCAGGAGCCGCGCGTGGTTCCAGGGCGTGCCGGCCGCCGCGTTCATCAGCGAGGACCCGAGCGGGGAGGTGATCGTCGCGCGGAGCCCGGTGATGCGCCCGCCCGCGTCCAGCGCGAGCGCGCCCTCGCACACCGAGCCGCGCGCCTGGTTGGTGGTGACCTGGTCCTCCCGGCGGGTGGCCACCCACTTGACCGGCCGGCCGAGCTCCCGGGCCAGCCAGGCCAGTAGCACGTCCTCGCGATAGGGGCCGGTCTTCACCCCGAACCCGCCCCCCACGTCGGGGGCGATGACCCGCACGCGGCTCTCCGGCAGCTCGAGCAGCCGCGCGACCTCGCCGCGGATGCGGAACGGCGCCTGGCAGGACACCCACATGGTCAGCTCGTCGGCGAAGCGGTCGAAGACGGCCAGGACCGAGCGGGGCTCCATCGCCACCGCGGAGATGCGGGTCTGCGCCACGCGCAGCGGCACCACGTGGGCCGCCGCCGCGAAGGCGCCCGCCGCGTCGCCCTCCCGGAGGGTGCGCGTGAGCACGCGATTGCCGTCGATGCCGGAGAAGAGCAGCGGCGCGCCGCCGGCCAGGGCCGCCTCCGGCTCGGCCAGGCCGGGCAGGGCCTCGTAGTCCACGCCGATCAGATCGAGCGCGTCGTAGGCCGCGTACACGTCCTCGGCCACCACCGCGGCCACCGGCATGCCGACCGCGTGGACCTGGCTCTCGGCCAGGATGGGATGCGGCGGCACGCGCATGTCGGGCATCAGGCGGTTCACCGGCATCGGCGCGAGGTGCGCCACGTCCTTGCCGGTCACGACCAGCAGGACCCGCGGGGCGCCGCGCGCCGCCTCCACGTCGAGGCGGGCGACGCGGGCGTGGGCGTGCGGGGAGCGGAGCAGGGCCACGTGCAGACACCCGGGCGGCGTCATGTCGTCCACGAAGGCGCCCGCGCCGGTCAGGAGGCGATGGTCCTCGCGCCGCTTGAGCGGGCGGCCGATCCAGCCGTCGCCCTGGGGCTCGCTCATCCGAGGAATCGGGAAACCGCGCCGACGAAGGCGGCCGGCTCCTCGTACGGCAGCATGTGCCCGGCGCCCGGCACGACCTCCACGGTGGCGCCGGGGATCAGCCGGCCCCAGCGCTCGGCGTAGGCCGGGCCGATCAGCTTGTCCGCGCCGCCCCAGAGGACCAGGGTCTTCGCGGCGGCCACGCGGTAGAGGCGCTTCGACACGCGGCGGTTCGGGATCGGGAAGAGGATCTTGCCCGCCATCGCGAGCCGGCGCTGCTGTCCCAGGTAGAACGCCTTGAAGACCTCCATGTCCGAGAAGTCCGCGCCGCCGGTGAGGAGCGCCATGCCCTTGACCGGATCCTGGAAGAGCAGCTCGACGAGCTGGCCGGGAAGCATCGCGAAGATATCGGGGATCGGGTGCTCCTCGATCCACAGCCCGGCCGCGGCGACCAGCACCAGCTTGTCCAGATCCCCGGGGGCGATCGCGGCCATCTCGGCGGTGATCATGCCGCCCATCGAGTGGCCGACCAGGTGCGGCTTCGTGAGGCCGAGGGCCGCGACCACGTCCCAGCCGTGGAGCGTGAAGTCGAGCATGTCCTCGAGCAGCTCCTCGCCGGTGGACTCGCCGTAGCCGGGCAGCTCGGGGGCGAAGACGTGATAGCGCGCCGCGAGCTGGTCGAGGAACGGGTTGTCGGCGAGGAGGCCGCCCGCGCCGTGGAAGAACACGAGCGGCATGCCGCTGCCCGCCTCCAGCACGCGGCAGCGCGCGCCGCGCTTCGTCTCGACGGTGCGCGCCTTCATGCCGGCCACTCCTGCCCCGGCTTCTCGGCGCCGGGCTGCAGCTCCTCCGGATGCAGGCGGTCCTCCATCGGGTGGATCCACCAGCGGTCGTCGTGCTCCCATTCCGGCCACAGGTTGCGCAGGTGCGGCATGACCTTCTCGGCGAAGAGCTTGGTGGAGTGGCGCGTCTTCCAGTCCGGCATGTTGCCGGTGTGCAGCAGGCAGAAGAGATGGCCGATCCGCAGGCCCTTGATGCACTCCTCGAGCTGCTGGCGCACCGTCTCCGGGCTGCCCGCGATGATGAAGCGCTCGTCCACCAGCTGCTTCCAGGTGAGGTTGGCCATCAGCTTCTGGGCCTCGAGGCGGAGCTGGGAGAGCGCGCCGTACTTGATGGTGTTCACGGTGCGGTAGCCCGGCGGGTCCGCGAAGGGCGGGAACACGTGCAGGCACCGGTTGAAGAAGTAGAGGCAGTGCTCGGCGTAGAGCTCCTCGGCCTCCGCGTCGGTGTCGGCCACGCAGATGATCTGGGCGAAGGCGGCGCGGTAGGGCGAGTCGTCCTTGCCGCGCTTGGCCACCCGGTCCCAGTAGCCCTCGAGCAGCGACTTGCCGCGCACGTAGCCGTAGAACGAGAGATACGAGTAGTTGTAGTCGTGGTCGAGGCAGAAGTCCCACGTCTCGATCGAGCCGCCCCCCGGGATGTAGATGGGCGGGTGCGGCTTCTGGATCGGCTTGGGCCAGCAGTTCACCCAGCGGAGCTGGTTGTACTTGCCGTCGAAGGCGAAGGGCTCGTCCTCCGCCCACGCCTTCATGATCATGTCGTGGGCCTCCTGGTACTTGTCGCGGGTCAGCGCGGGGATCTGGCCGTAGCAGAAGTTGGTGTCCATCGGGGTGCCGACCGGGAAGCCGGCCACGAGGCGCCCGCCCGAGATGACGTCGAGCATCGCGAACTCCTCGGCCACCCGGATCGGTGGGTTGTAGCCCGCGATCGAGTTGCCGATCACGCAGATGGCCGCGCGCGAGGTCCGCCGCGCCAGGCCGGCCGCGATCAGGTTCGGGGAGGGCATGAGCCCGTAGCCGTTCTGGTGGTGCTCGTTGCAGCCGATGCCGTCGAAGCCGAGGGTCTCCGCGTACTCGAGCTG
>DATFUK010000543.1:0-2965 GCA_035260865.1 Candidatus Methylomirabilota bacterium
CGGGCCCGCGGCCGGCGAGCGGTGAGCGCACACCCCGGAGCAACCGCACCGGCCGCAGGTTCACGTACTGGTGGAACTCGCGGCGGATCGGGATGAGGAGCCCCCACAGGGAGACGTGGTCCGGGACGCCGGGAAAGCCCACCGCGCCCAGGTAGATGGCCTCGAAGCGGCGGAGCTGCTCGAGGCCGTCCTCCGGCATCATGCGCCCGGTGCGCGCGTACACCTCGCAGCTCCAGTCGAAGTGGGTCCACGAGAAATCCACCCCGAAGCGGCGGCCCGCCGCCTCGAGCACCCGGATACCCTCGGGCAGGACCTCCTTGCCGATGCCGTCGCCGGGAATGACCGCGATCCGATGCGTCATGAACGCCTCCTCAACGCTGAGAGATGAGCACCTGGGGGCCGGCCGGGCCCGGCACGCGCAGCCGGTTGCGCGGGAATCCGGCGCGGCGGAACATGGACTCGAGCTCGGCGAAGGTGTAGGCGTCGCCGGCCGGGGTCGTGCAGAGCATCACGAGACTGAACATGGCGGCGTGCGGGGGCGTCACCCGCCCCTCGTCGGGAACGAACTCCACCGTGACCACCCGCCCGCCGGGCGCGAGGGCCCGGCCCACCGTGCCCAGGAACGTCTCGCAGGTGGCCGGATCGAAGTGGTGCAGGAAGTTCGGCACCAGCACGAGGTCGTACGGCCCGCCGAGCGGCGTCTCGAAGGCGCTGCCCGCCAGGGTGTGGAATCGCCCGTCCACCCCCGCGGCGCGCGCATTCTCGTGCGCCACCACCAGCACCGCCGGCCAGTCGAGCGCGGTGACCTCCGCGCGCGGGTACGCCTGCGCGAAGGCGAGGCCGAACAGCCCGTGGCCCGCGGCCACGTCGAGCACGCGAAGCGGGGCCGCCGCGTCCACCTCGACCAGCTCCACCACCGCCCGCGCCGGCATCCGCATGAGCGGCGCCATCGCCCGCGCGAACCGCACCCACACCGGATGCTCAGGGGTCACCGTGCCCGTGGCCGCCAGCCGGGTTCCGCCGTGGCGCACCGCCTGGGCCACGTCGCCGAACGCCTCCCGGAGCTCGGGGGCGTAGAGAAACTCGGCCGCTCCCGCCACACAGGCCGGCGAGGCTCGATCGAGGAAGACGGCGGAATCGGGAGTCAGCGCGTAGGCGTCACGGTCCTTCCGGAGAAAGCCGGTGGCGGTGAGGTAGTCGCACAGGATGCGCGTGCCGCGCGGCGAGGCCGCGCAGCGCTCGGCCAGCGCGGGCACGGTGCCCGCGCCCGCGCCGATGGCGGCGAAGAGGTCCAGGTCGAGCGCGCCCTTGAGCGCGGCGCTCCGCTGGTACGCGGTCATGGTGCCGAGGAACAGGTCGGGCGACGGATCCGCTGCGGCGGGCGCGCCCGCGTCGAGCAGCGCGGTGAGCTCCGCCGGCCGCAGGTGCATGCGCAACACGCCCCGCCCCGGCGCCATCGCGCCCGGGCACTCGATGATCGCGACGCCGCTCTTGGCCATCTCGACGCGACCCGATCCGTCGCGGCTGGTCAGCAACCCGGCGAGGCGGGAGAGCGTCGGCTCGTGGCCGACGCAGAGGAGGGCGGACGCCTCGACCGCGGCCAATCCCGCGAGCGACGAGGCCGGCTCGGCCTCGTCGCCGAGCAGCTCGGTCAGCTCGGGAGCGGCCGCGCCGTAGGCCCGCGCGGTGATCTCCGCGGTTTCGCGCGCGCGCACCAGCGGGCTCGAGAGTAGCCGATCGAAGCGCATGCCCATGCGCCGCAACGCCTCGGCGACCCGCGCGTGCTCGTGCCGGCCCGCGTCGGTGAGCGGACGGTGCCGGTCGTCGGGCCAGCGGCGGGAATCCGCCTCGCCGGCCTCGCCGTGACGCATCAGGATCAGGAGCACGGCGCCTACTATCTCACGACCTACATCGGTGATGTAGCGCGTGGCCTGCGCACGAGGGAAGAGCCCGAAGGGGCAGCCTCGAGAGGGCGGCGCGTTTTGTCCCTCGGGCGGCCTGGCAGTATGCTGAGGACGCGATGCCGGCGCCACGAATCCCGTGAGGACGAAATGGATGCTCGTGGTGTTCGGGCCGGCCCTGCTCACGGTGATCGGGAGCATCCTCGTGATGCTCTTCGTCCCTCACCCGGTCCCCAAGACCGCCACCGGCGGCCATCGCCTCTATCTGACCCATTGCGCCACGTGCCATGGCGCGGATGGAAAGGGCTCGTGGCGGGCCAGGATCTTCCTGATGCGCCCCGGCGACCTGTCCGATCCCCGGCTGCTGGATCGTCTCCCGGACGACTACCTCTTCACGCTGATCAAGAACGGGGGAGCGACGATCGGGAAGCCGGGCATGCCGTCCTTCGGCTACCACCTGACGGACGAGCAGATTCGCGATCTGGTCGGGTACCTGAGGACGCTGCCGAAGCGCTAGGGCAGGGCGAGGCGCAGCCGTAGGCGGGCCGAGCGAATGCGACGATCGGCTAGGCGGAGCGCGGACGGATGTCCGACATCGTCGCGCCCAGCACCGCCTTGTCGAAGGGCTTGTTGATCACGAAGTTCACGCGGCTCCGCTCCTCGCGCGTGATCTCGGTCTCGCCCCATCCGGTGATGAGCCCCACCGGCAGACCCGGCCAGCGCTCCTGGATGGCCGCGGCCACGTCCCAGCCCGTCATGTCGGGCATGCCGAGGTCGCTGATCACCACGTCCACCAGCTCGCGATTCGACTCGAGGAAGGACAGGCCCTCGCGTCCCCCGGGGGCCTGGGTGACCGAGTGCCCCTGCTCCTCGAGCATCTCGGCGAGCGTGCTGCGCACCTGCAGCTCGTCGTCGATCACCAGGATGCGCAGGGGCAGCGCGGGGGCCTTCTGCGCGAGCGGGCTCGCCTTGGCGACCGCGGCCGCCTTGGAGGCGGTCGGCAGGCTGATCTCGACGGCGGTGCCCTGCCCCTCGGTGCTCTCCACGGTCAAGGTCCCGCCGTA
>DATFUK010000544.1:0-13513 GCA_035260865.1 Candidatus Methylomirabilota bacterium
GCGGTGCTGGCGCTGTTCCTGATCCTGCTCGGATCGGCCGGCGCGCCGCTCACCTCCGGGCCGCTGGCCCCGCTCTTCTGGGGCGGGCTGGTGGTGGCCGGGCTCGTCGTCCCCCTGGCGCTCGACCTGCTGGGCGGGCGGTGGGTGCCCGCGGTGATCCCGGCGGTGCTCGTCCTGGTCGGCGGCTTCATCCTGCGCTACGTCGTGGTGATGACGCACGCCTGAGACCGCGCTCCTGGTCCGGCCGCACAAGGGGCCCCGAGCGGGGCCCCTTCCCTTATACTGAGGCCGGCAGCCACCAGACATGCGGACCTACTTCCACGTCAAGGGCGGCCGGCTCGAAGAGGTCAAGGGCGAGGTCGTCCGGGAGCAGCCGTTGACGGTCTACGTCAACGAGGAGCGGTTCCTCACGCTGCTCTGCTCCCCCTTCCAGCTCGACGCGCTGGTGGTCGGCTATCTCTGGATGGAGAAGGTCGTGGAGGACCCCGCCGAGATCACCCGGCTCGAGATCTCGGAGGTGGACGGGCGCGCCGACGTCACCCTCTCTCATCCGGTGACGCTGCCCACCGAGCGGATCCTCACCTCGGGCTGCGGCGGCGGGATTACCTTCCGGATCGACCCGCGCCTCTTCCCCCGGCTCCACTCCGCGCTGCGGGTGACCCCGCTGCAGCTCGCCGGGCGGGTCAAGGAGCTGTACGGCCAGGCCGAGCGCTATCAGGCCTCCCGCGGCATCCACGGCGCGGCGCTCGCCGACGCCGAGCGGATCCTGGTGATGGCCGAGGACGTGGGCCGCCACAACGCGGTGGACAAGGTGAAGGGCGAGGCCCTGCTCAAGGGCATCTCGACGGTGGACCGGATCCTCCTGTCCACGGGCCGGATCTCGTCGGAGATGCTGCTGAAGGCCGCGCGCATGGGAGTGCCGGTGGTCGCCTCGCGCACCTCGCCGACCGAGATGGCGGTGGGGCTCGCCGAGCAGCTCGGCATCACCGTGATCGGCTACCTGCGGCCGGACGGGCTCAACCTCTACGCGGGCGACGCGCTCGTCGCCGACTGACACCATGCCCGACTACTCCGCGCTGATGGCCGACTGGCAGGCGCTGCTCGTCCGGCGCGCCGCCCTGGCCGAGCCGCTCCGCTTCTGGACCTCGATCCTCGAGGGATGGGTCGTCTGGAAACCGCCGGCCACCCTCGCGCCGCTGGTTCGCTCCCCGGAGGAATGTCGGGAGCGGTGGCAGGCCGGCCGGCCCCTGCTGGCCGACGGGGCCCCCGAGATTCCCGCCGCCTCGGTCGAGGATCTGCTGGGGCCCGTGATGGAGCGCCTGGCCGCCGACGGTCCGGAGGCGGCCGCCGCCCTGCGCCGCTTCGCGGAGGCGTGGGACGACGGCCAGGTGGATCCGACGACCCTGCTCCCCGGCCTGGACCGCGATCCCGCGACCGCGCTCCAGGAGCCCTTCGGCCTCGGGTCGCACCTGGGCGCGTTCCTGCCGGTGGCGGCGCTGCGCCCCGCGCTCGAGATCTACTTCGAGGGCGTGCGCGAGCTGCCCGACGGGGTGTGGACGCGCGGGGGCTGCCCGTGGTGCGGCGGCGCGCCCGCGTACGGGGATCTCGTGGAGGACGGCCGCCGCCGGCTCTCCTGCCACGTCTGCGGAGGCGCCTGGATCGCGGCGCGCCTCCGGTGTCCCTTCTGCGAGAGCTGGAACTCGCGCGATCTCGTCCGGCTCGTGGCCGAGGATCTCGACGAGGGCTACTTCATCGAGGCCTGTCGCGCCTGCCACGGATATCTCAAGGGGGTGGATCGCCGCCAGCGCTGGAACGCGGGCGCGCCCCTCGTGGAGGACTGGGGCTCGCCGCACCTCGACCTCCACGCCTCGCGCGAGGGATACTGGCGGTCCACGCCCTCCCTCGCGCACCTGCTGCCGCCCGAGGGGCCGGCGGGGGAGGTCCGCGCGTGAACGCGGTTCTCTACGACGTGGCGCTGACCGCCTACATCCTGGCCGCGGCCGCCGCGATCGGCTCGCTCTTCGGGCGCCGCGACCAGCTCGGGTGGGTCGCCCTGCTGCTGACCCAGGCGGGCTGGATCTGCCACACCGCGGCGGTGATCGCGCGCGGCATCGAGCTGGGCCGCCTGCCGTTCATGACCATGCCGGAGGTGATCTCGCTCGTGATCTGGGCCGCGGTCCTGCTCGACTTCTGGATCGAGCGGCGTCACCGAGTCCGGCCGCTCAGCGCCTTCGTGCTCCCGGTGGTCCTGGCCCTGGGACTCGGCCTGCCCACCGGCCTGCGGTCGATCGCGCTGGAGACGCCGGTGAGGAGCGGCTGGATCATGGTCCACGTGGCTCTCGTGCTGGTCGGGCTGGCCGCGCTCGTGCTGAACTTCGGCATCGCGCTGATGTACCTGCTGCGCGAGCGGCAGCTCCGGCACAAGCGAACCGGCGCGCTCTATCGCCGCCTGCCTCCGCTCGAGACGCTCGACCGGCTCGCGGTGGGCACGCTCACCATCGGCTTCCCGTTCCTCACCGTGGGGCTGGCCCTGGGCGTGCTCTCCGCCCCCGCCGCGTGGGGGAGCCTGCTCACCTTCGATCCGCTCGCGCTCTTCTCGCTCGTGATGTGGGTGATCTATGCGGCCACCCTCCTCGGCCGCGTCATGGGCCAGTGGGGCGGCCGGCGCGCCGCCTACTACGCCATCGCGGGCTTCTGCGTGCTCCTGGCCACCCTGAGCGCGGGCGTCTTCCTCCACGGCAGGCACGGGTCCTGAGACGCCGCCATGACCGCGGGACGCATCCTCTTCGTGGCGGGCCTGAATCACCGGACCGCGCCGGTCGAGGTGCGCGAGCAGCTCGCGCTCGAGGAGGAGAAGATCCGCGAGATCCTCGGAGACCTCGCGGGCCGCGGTCTGCTCGACGAGGTCATGATCATCTCGACCTGCAACCGGGTCGAGGTCTACGGAGTGGCCGCGGTGCCCGGTGAGGCGCGCACCGCCGCCTTCGGGCGGCTGGGCAGCCACCGCGGGCTCCACTGGCGCGATCTCGAGCCGCTCGTCTACACGGTCACCGGCGACGAGGCGGCGCTCCACGCGTTCCGGGTGGCGGCCAGCCTCGACTCGATGATCCTGGGCGAGCCCCAGATTCTCGGCCAGGTGAAGGACGCCTTCGCGCTCGCCCAGTCGGCGGGCACCGCGGGGCCGGTGCTCCACGCCCTGATGAGCCAGGCGTTCGGCGCGGCCAAGCGCGTGCGCACCGAGACCGAGATCGGCCGGCTGGCGGTGTCGGTCTCCTATGCGGCGGTCGAGCTGGCGCGGAAGATCTTCGACGGGCTCGAGGGCAAGGCGGTGCTCCTCGTGGGGGCGGGGGAGATGAGCGAGCTGGCCGCGCGGCACCTGGTGGACCACGGCGCGCTCCCGCTCTACGTGACCAACCGGACGTGGAGCCGCGCCCAGGAGCTCGCGCGGGGGCTGGGCGGCACCGCGGTCCCGTTCGACCAGCTCGCGGCCACCCTGTCGCTGGTGGACATCGTGGTCACGTCGACCGCCGCCCCCGAGCCCATCGTCACCGCGGCCCAGGTGCGGGCCGCCCTGGAGAAGCGCCGGACCCGGCCCCTGTTCTTCATCGACATCGCGGTGCCGCGCAACGTGGAGCCCGCGGTCAACGACGTGGAGAACGCCTTCTGCTACGACATCGACGACCTGCGCTCGGTGGTCGAGGCGAACCTCAAGGAGCGGCAGCGCGAGGCCCTGCGCGCCCAGACCCTGCTCGAGGGGGAGGTGGTGAAGTTCGCGGGGCGGCTGCAGCAGCTCGAGGTGGTCCCCACCATCGTGTCGCTGCGGGAGAAGCTCGAGGCGATCCGCCGCGCCGAGCTGGAGCGGGCGCTCGGGCGCCTGCCCGGCGCGGGGGAGGAGACGCGGCGGGTGATGGAGGCGCTGAGCCAGGCGATCGTGAACAAAGTGCTGCACGCCCCGATGGTCAAGCTCAAGGATTCCTCCCGCGCCGGGCATGCCCGACGATGGACCGAGATGATCTCGGAGCTCTTCGGGCTGCGCGGCTCCGGCCGGCCCGACTCGCACGAATGAAGATCCGCCTCGGCACGCGGGGCAGTCGTCTCGCGGTGGTGCAGAGCGAAGCGGTGGCGGCCTCGCTGCGCGCCCGCGGAGCCGAGATCGAGATCGTGGTGATCCGGACCTCGGGGGACCGCCTCGCCCAGGTGGCGCTCGCCGACTTCGGCGGCAAGGCCCTCTTCGTGAAGGAGATCGAGGAGGCGCTGCTGGCCGGGCAGGTGGACGTGGGCGTGCACAGCCTCAAGGACATGCCCTCCGATCTGCCGGACGCCCTCACGCTGGCCGCGTTCCCGCTCCGCGAGGACCCGTGCGACGTGCTGCTCGGCCGGCGCGACGGGGGATGGGACGCGCTGCCCGCGGGCGCGGTGGTGGGAACGTCGAGCCCGCGACGCCGCGCGATGGTGCTGGCGCGCCGCCCGGATCTCCGGACCGAGCCGATCCGCGGCAACGTGGACACGCGCCTCGAGAAGCTCCGCGCCGGCGACTACGATGCGCTCGTCATGGCCGCGGCCGGCCTCAAGCGCCTGGGGCTCAGTCCCGCGCACGCCACCCCGCTCGATCCGGCCGAGTTCGTGCCCGCGGTCGGACAGGGTGTGCTGGCGGTCGAAGCCCGCCAAGCCGACCGGGAACTGCTTGAAGTTCTGCGCGCCGTGGACGACACTCGGACGAGGCTGGCGGCGCTGGCGGAGCGGGCATTCCTGGCCCGGCTGGAGGCCGGATGCCATACGCCGGTGGCCGCGCACGCGCGGCTGGACGGTGGAACCCTGGAGCTGACCGGAGTCGTGTCGAGCCCGGACGGAGCGACCGCGCTGCGGGCCAGCAACCGCGGGCCCGCCGTGGACGGCGAGCGGCTGGGCATGGCGCTGGCGGACGAGCTCTTGGCCAAGGGGGCGAAGGCGGTTCTCGATGCGAGTCGCGGACGGTGAAGTGATGACCGAGGCGAGGGGTGATAAACCCTTGGCCGGTCGAGTGGTTCTTGTGACCAGAGCGCGCGAGCAGGCTGAGATATTCGCCCGTCTGCTCGAGGCGGCCGGGGCACGGGTGATGCTCGTGCCGACCATCGCCATCGAGCCCCCGGCCTCCTGGGGGCCGCTCGACGCCGCGCTCGCGGAGGAGCACGACTGGGCAGTGTTCACGAGCGTGAACGGCGTGGCCATGGTTCGACGCCGCGTCGAGGCCACCGGGCAAGGGCGGGCGTTGCTCGAGCGGAGCCGGCTGGCCGCGATCGGCCCCGCCACGGCGGCCGCGCTGCGCGACTGGGGGTTGATCGCCGAGGTCGTGCCGGGCGAGTACGTCGCGGAGGGCCTGCTCGATTCCCTCCGGCCGCTGCTGCCGCCCGGCGCCCGCGTGCTGCTTCCGCGCGCGGCGGAGACCCGCGACGTGCTGGTGCGCGAGCTGACCGCGCACGGGGCCCGCGTCACGGAGGTGGCCGCCTACCGCACGCGCGCGGCCACCGAGCACGCGGCGGGACTGCGCGAGGCGCTCGCGGAGGGCCGCGTGGACGTGGTGACCTTCACCAGCTCCTCCACGGTGCGGAGCTTCTGCGCGCTCTTCGGCTCGGCCGAGCTGCCGCGGCTCCTCCGGGGCGTGACCGTCGCCTGCATCGGTCCCATCACGCGGGCCACCGCGGAGGGTCGCGGGCTCGCCACCCAGATCGTTCCCGAGGACTACACGATCCCGGCCCTGGCCCGCGCCATCGTGACCCACTTCGAGCCCGCAAGGAGCTAGCGCATGCCGTTCCCTGTCTACCGTCCCCGCCGGCTTCGCGAGTCGCCGCTGCTGCGCTCCATGGTGCGCGAGACCGCGCTGCGCATCGACGATTTCGTCTACCCGCTCTTCGCGGTGCACGGCCGCGGGGTGCGCGAGCCGATCGGCTCCATGCCCGGGCAGTACCGGCTCTCCATCGACGAGCTGCTCAAGGAGTGCAAGGACGCCGCGTCCATGGGGATCCCGGCGGTGCTCCTGTTCGGGCTGCCGCGCGACAAGGACCCGCGGGGCACCGAGGCGTACGCGGAAGACGGGATCATCCAGCAGGCGGTGCGGGCGGTGAAGGACACGATCCCGGACCTGCTGGTGATCACCGACGTGTGCCTGTGCGAGTACACCAGCCACGGGCACTGCGGGGTGGTGGAGGACGGCCGGATCAAGAACGATCCGACGCTCGAGCTGATCGCGCGCACCGCGGTCTCCCACGCGGAGGCCGGCGCGGACCTGATCGCGCCGTCGGACATGATGGACGGCCGGGTCGCCGCGATCCGGGAGAGCCTCGACGAGTCGGGCTTCCCGGAGACGCCGATCATGGCCTACTCGGCCAAGTACGCCTCCGCCTTCTACGGCCCGTTCCGCGAGGCGGCGGACTCCACCCCGCAGTTCGGGGACCGGCGCTCCTACCAGATGGATCCCGCCAACGTGATGGAGGCGATGCGGGAGGTCGCGCTCGACGTGGACGAGGGCGCCGACATCGTGATGGTGAAGCCGGCGCTGCCGTACCTCGACGTCATCGCGAGGGTGAAGGGCGAGTTCGGGCTGCCGGTCGCCGCCTACTCGGTCTCGGGTGAGTACGCGATGCTCAAGGCGGCCGGCCAGCTCGGCTGGCTCGACGAGGACCGCGCGGTGCTGGAGGCCCTGACCGGCATCCGGCGCGCGGGGGCCGACATCATCATCACCTACTTCGCGAAGGACGCGGCGCGGCTCATCGAGCAGGGCCGCGCGTGAGGATCTCGGCGAAGGGCGAGTACGCCATCAAGGCGATGGTGGACCTCGCCCTGCACGACGGCCAGGACCTCCAGCCGATCCAGGACGTCGCGGCCCGCCAGGGCATCCCGCAGCGCTACCTGGAGCAGGTCCTGCTCCAGCTCAAGCGCTCCGGGTTCCTCTACGCGAGGCGCGGGTCGGCGGGCGGGTACCGGCTGAGCCGGCCCCCGGATCAGGTCACGGTGGGCGAGCTCCTGCGCGCGGTGGACGGCCCCTCGGCGGGGCCGGATGCGCCCCGGCGGGGCGGGCGCGGGGACGACGCGGCGGCCGGGCTGCACGAGCTCTGGCAGGAGATCGAGGAAGCGGTCGCGTCCGTGGTGGACCGTACCACCCTCGACGATCTGCGGCG
This sequence comes from Candidatus Methylomirabilota bacterium, assembly GCA_035260865.1. Taxonomy (GTDB): domain Bacteria; phylum Methylomirabilota; class Methylomirabilia; order Rokubacteriales; family CSP1-6; genus CAMLFJ01. The sequence goes on from DATFUK010000544.1 coordinate 7,155, forward strand.
GCGCGCCCTCGATCGACGGCGCGCGGCGCGCCCGATGTACCACATCTAGAGGCGGCTTGGTGAGGCGAAGCCGAAGGCGAGCCAAACGGATATGAGGATCGGGACAGAATCATGACCACGAAGCGTGCGACCGCGACCCCGCGGCCGAAGATGGCGGGCTCGGTGCTGGAGCTGGTGGGTGGCACGCCGCTGGTGCGCCTCAACCGCATCCCGAAGCCGGGCGGCGCCATCGTGCTGGCCAAGCTCGAATCGCTCAACCCGGGCGGGAGCGTCAAGGACCGCATCGCGCTGGCGATGGTCGAGGACGCGGAGCAGCGCGGGGTGCTCAAGGCGGGCGCGACCCTGGTGGAGCCGACCAGCGGCAATACCGGCATCGGGCTCGCGATGGTGTGCGCGGTGCGGGGCTATCGCCTGATCCTCACCATGCCCGACGACATGAGCGCGGAGCGGCAGCGGCTGCTCGCGCGCTTCGGCGCCGAGATCCACCTGACCCCCGCCATCGAGGGCATGACCGGCGCGGTCTTCGCGGCTCAGGAGATCTGCCGTGAGCACCCCGGGTACTTCATGCCGATGCAGTTCGAGAATCCCGCGAATCCCGAGGCGCATCGCCGCACCACCGCGCTCGAGATCCTGGACGCCACCGAGGAGCGGCTCGACGTCTTCGTCGCGGCGGTCGGCACCGGGGGCACCGTGACCGGAGTGGGGGAGGTGCTCAAGGAGCGGCTGCCCGGGGTGCGCGTGGTCGGGGTGGAGCCGGCGCGATCGCCGGTCCTTTCCGGCGGCCGCTTCCGCCCGCACGGCATCCAGGGCATCGGCGCCTCGTTCGTGCCGGGGATCCTGAATCGTTCCGTGCTCGACGACATCATACAGGTGCGCGACGAGGACGCGACCGCGATGGCGCGCCGGCTCGCCCGCGAGGAGGGCCTGCTGGTGGGCATCTCGTCCGGGGCCAACGTGTTCGCGGCCTGCCAGGTCGCGGAGACGCGGCCCGCGGACCAGGTCGTGGTCACGGTGCTGTGCGATACTGGCGAACGCTATCTGAGCGTCACCTTCTAGGAGAGCGGCCATGAGTGTTCAGGTCTACATCCCCACGCCGTTTCGCCGCGCGACCAAGAACGCGGACCGGGTCGCCGTCGAGGCGCCCGACGTGAAGGGCCTCCTCGACGAGCTGGAGGATCAATTCGGCGCCCTGAAGGGCCTGGTGCGCAACGACCAGGGCGAGGTGCACCATCACGTGAACATCTACGTGAACAACGAGGCCATCGAGGCGCTGCAGGGACTCGAGACCACGCTCAAGGACGGGGACGAGGTCTCGATTATTCCTGCCCTGGCGGGCGGCCGAGGGTGATCGCGGCGGGATGATCCTGACGCGCGAGGAGCTCGTCCGCGTGCGCGCGCAGGCCGAGGCCGAGTATCCCGCGGAGTGCTGCGGCGTGCTGCTGGCCCGCCCGGCTCCCGCGCCCGACCGGGCCCTGATGCCCTGCCGCAACATCCAGGACGAGCTGCACGCGCAGGATCCGGTGCGGCACCCGCGCGACTCGCGGACCGCCTACTTCATCGACCCCAAGGATCTGCTCGCGATCGGCCGGCGCGAGTCGCAGGGCTATCGGGTCGCGACCATCTACCACTCGCACATCGATACCGGCGCGTACTTCTCGCCGACCGATCGGCAGAATGCCCTCGTCAACGGCGAGCCCGCCTATCCGGACGCGGTGTACGTGGTGGTCTCGGTGCTCGAAGGCCGCGTCGCGGACGCGGCCGCCTTCGTCTGGGATACCGCCGCCCGCGATTTCGTCTCCACCGACTTCCCGAAGGCCTGACCTACCCGTGCCCGACTCCGAAGCCCTCTTCGCGGCCGCGCAGCGCCTGATGCCGGGCGGCGTCAACAGCCCGGTGCGCGCCTTCCGCGGCGTCGGCGGCGCGCCCTTCTTCGTGGCCCGCGCCGAGGGGGCACGCCTCACCGACGTGGACGGCCGCTCGTACGTGGACTTCCTCGGCTCGTGGGGCCCGCTGATCCTGGGGCACGCGGCGGCGCCGGTGGTTGAGGCGGTGAGCGAGGCGGTGCGGCGGGGCACCAGCTACGGTGCACCGACCGAGGGCGAGGTGGAGATGGCCGAGCTCATCCAGCGCGCGGTGCCTGGCATGGAGATGATGCGGCTCGTCTCCTCGGGGACCGAGGCGGCCATGAGCGCGCTGCGCGTGGCCCGGGGCGCCACCGGGCGCGACTTCATCCTCAAGTTCGAGGGCTGCTACCACGGCCACGCGGACAGCCTCCTCGTCAAGGCGGGCTCGGGCGGCGCGACGTTCGGGGTACCCGACAGCCTGGGGGTGCCGCCCGCGCTCGCCGCGCTGACCCTCACCGTGCCATTCAACGACCTGGACGCGGTGCGCGGTCAGCTCGAGGCGCACCCGGGCCAGGTCGCGGCGGTGATCGTGGAGCCGGTCGCCGGCAACATGGGCGTGGTGCCGCCCGCCCTCGGCTTCCTGGCCGGCCTGCGCGAGCTCACCGCGCGCCACGGCAGCCTCCTGATCTTCGACGAGGTGATCACCGGCTTCCGCGTCGGCTGGGGCGGCGCCCAGGCCCTCTACGGGGTGCGCCCCGACCTCACCTGCCTCGGCAAGATCATCGGTGGCGGGCTCCCGGTCGGGGCCTATGGCGGATCGCGCGCGGTGATGGAGCGCGTCTCGCCGCTCGGCGGCGTCTACCAGGCGGGCACGCTCTCGGGCAATCCGCTGGCGGTGGCCGCGGGCCTGGCCACGCTGCGCGCGCTCGAGCGCCCGGGAGTCTACGAGCGGCTCGAGGCCCTGGGCGCCCGGGTCGAGCGCGACGTGACCGAGGCCGCCGCCGCGGCGGGTGTGCCGGTGCGGATCAACCGGGTCGGCTCGATGCTCACCGTGTTCTTCGCGGACGCCCCGGTCACCGACTACGCCTCCGCCAAGCGCGCGGATACCGCGCGGTACGCGCGCTACTTCCACGCGATGCGGGAAGGGGGCGTGTTCCTCGCCCCGTCGCAGTTCGAGGCCGCGTTCGTGTCGCTGGCCCACGGAGAGGACGATCTCGCCGCGGCGGCGCGGGCGTGCCGAGGGGCGATGGAGAAGGCGCGGTAGCCGGCAGGGCGAGGCGGAGCCGAAGCCGAGCCGAGCGGATACAAGAAAGGAAGCTAAGGGTAAGCAGCCCACTGACCGTCGGCGCCGTCTTGGATCGCCTCGCCCTGCAACTTCTCGCCAAGCTTATTGACACCCGGAATTTCCACGTGATAGGGTTCACAAGGCTGGAGCCCGGAAACACCTTTTTGCCCCGGTCTTCATCCACGGCACGCCTTTAAGAAGCACGTCCAGCTGGGCTGCGTCGCCTGCCACCGAGTAGGGCGGAGGAGTGGATGAGCGGGATGGATCGTCGGTCGTTCTTCAAGATCGTGGCCACCACCGGCGCCGCCGCGGCGGTCGGCGGCTGCGGACAGTCGGCCGAGCAGTTCATCCCGTACGTCGTTCCGCCGGACAACATCGTCCCCGGCGTGCCGGCCTACTTCGCGAGCGTCTGTCGCGAGTGCCCGTCCGGCTGCGGCGTCATCGCCAAGAACCGCGACGGCCGCGTCATCAAGCTCGAGGGCAATCCCGACCATCCGTCCAATACCGGCGCCCTCTGCGCGCTCGGGCACGCGGGGCTGCAGGCTCTCTACCATCCGGATCGCTTCCGCGGCCCGCTCAGCGGCGGCAAGCCGATCGCGTGGGCCGACGCGCAGCAGCAGCTCGCAGACAAGCTGGGCGTCCTCGCGAAGGGTAAGCAGGGCGCGAAGGTCGCGGTGGTGAGCGGGCTCGAGACCGGCGGCCTCGCCCGCCTCATGGACGAGTGGGTGCGGCTCCTTGGCGCCCGGGCGCGAATTGCCTACGAGCCGCTCGGCTACGAGGCCCTGCGCGCCTCGAACCGCGTGGCCTTCGGCCGCGACGTGATTCCCGACTACGCGATCGGGGAGGCCACCTACCTGGTTTCCTTCGGCGCGGACTTCCTCGAGACGTGGCTGAACAGCGAGGGCTACACCGGGGACTTCGCGCGGATGCACGCCTTCTTCCAGGGCAAGCAGGGCACGTTCGTGCACGTCGAGCCGCGCATGTCGCTGACCGCGGCCAACGCGGACGAGTGGCTGCGCAATGCGCCCGGCACCGAAGGGGCGCTCGCCCTCGCGATGCTCAAGGTGATCGTGGACGAGGGTCTGCAGGCGTCCGGCGCCGATCTCGCCACGCTGCGCTCGGCGGTCCGCGCCGCCGACGTGGAGGCGGCCGCGACGGCCTCCGGCGTCCCCGCGGCGGCGATCAAGAAGGTCGCCCGGGATCTCGCCAAGGCGAAGGCCGGCCTCGTGCTCGGCGGCGGCATGGCTTCTACCTCGACCGGCTCCACCGAGGCGCTCGTCGCGGTCAACCTGCTCAACGCCGCGATCGGCGCGGTGGGCACCCGCGTGCGCTTCGGCGCCGCGTCTCCCTTCAGCCGGGTGAGTCCGTACTCGGACATGGTGGCGCTGACCCAGGCGATGACCGCCGGCCAGATCGAGGTGCTCGTGCTGGTGGACGTCAACCCGGTCTACGCGATGCCGCCCAAGTCGGGCTTCGCGGAAGCCCTGGCCAAGGTCCCGCTCGTCGTCTCGCTCGCGAGCCGGCCCAACGAGACGACCGCACGGGCGCACCTGGTACTGCCGACGCTGCACGCCCTCGAGGCGTGGGGCGACTACGCCTCCGAGGAGGGTGTGCTCGGGCTCATGCAGCCGACGATGGGACCCGTGCAGATCGACGGCAAGGCGATCGACGGCAAGGCCACCGGCGACGTGTTCCTGAGCGTCGGCCGCCAAGCCCTCGGGCTGGAGGAGGGCAAGGGTCCGCTCAAGTGGGCCACCTTCCAGGACTTCATCCGGGAGGAGTGGCAGAAGACCGCGAAGGACCACGGCAACACCGGGCCCTTCACCGAGTTCTGGGAAGCCGCTCTCCGGCGCGGCGGCGTGTGGCGCGCCGGCCCGGCTCCGGCGGTCTCGCTTCGTCCGGAGGCCGGACGGATTCAGGGCGCCGCCCCGAAGCTCGAGGGCAGCGGCTCGCACGCGCTGATCGTCTACCCGTCCAGCCGCTTCTACGACGGCCGCGGCGGCGACCTGCCATGGCTGCACGAGGTTCCGGACGGGGTCACCGGGGTGGCCTGGGACTCGTGGCTCGAGGTTCCCGCCGAGACCGCCAGGCAGATGGGCATCGCGCGCGGCGATCTCGTCAAGGTGACGTCCCCGCACGGCGCCATCGAGCTGCCCGCCTACCCGACCGAGCTCGTCCACGCGGGCGCGGTGGCGGTGGCGATGGGGCAGGGCCACAAGTACGCGGGCACCTACGCGCAGCAGGGCAACGCGGCGACCGGGACCACGAGCCAGGCGAACTTCCTGAACGTGGGAGCCAACCCGATCGATCTGCTGCCCGCCGCGCCGGATCCGTCCTCGGGCGGCCTGCCGCTGCTCGCGGTGAAGGTCTCGCTCGCCAAGACCGGCGGCCGCCGGCCGCTCGCGATCCCGCAGGCCCAGTTCGACCAGGATGATCGGGAGATCGCCCAGTGGGTGGAGCTGGGCGCCGCGCGCGAGCTCGAGCTGCGCGGCAAGCCGTCCGAGCCCGCGGACCATCCGCGCATGTACCCGGCGGTGAAGTACCCGGAGTACCGCTGGGGCATGACGGTGGACGTGGACCGCTGCACCGGCTGCCAGGCCTGCGTGGTCGCCTGCCAGAGCGAGAACAACGTGCCGACGGTGGGGAAGGCCCAGGTCGCCTACGGGCGCATCCAGCACTGGCTGCGGGTGGAGCGCTGGCAGGAGGGCACCTCGGCCAAGCCGGTCAACATGTTCCTGCCCATGTTCTGCCAGCACTGCGAGATCGCGCCGTGCGAGCCGGTCTGCCCGGTCTACGCGGCGTACCACACCCGCGAAGGTTTGAACGGGCAGGTCTACAACCGCTGCGTGGGCACGCGCTACTGCGGCAACAACTGTCCCTACCACGTGCGGAAGTTCAACTGGTTCAACTACACCTGGACCGCGCCGCTCGACCTGCAGCTCAACCCGGACGTCACGGTGCGCCAGCTCGGCGTGATGGAAAAGTGCACCATGTGCATCCAGCGGATCGAGGGCGCCAAGAGCGCGGCGCGCGAGGCGGGGCGGTCGGTGCGCGACGGCGACATGCAGACCGCGTGTCAGCAGACCTGTCCGACCCAGGCCATCACCTTCGGAAACCGGAAGGACGGCGACTCGCTGGTGGCCAAGCTGTCGCACTCGGCGCGGAGCTACCACGTGCTCCACGAGCTGGGCACGCTCCCCGGGGTGAGCTATCTCAAGAAGGTCGTCCGC
>DATFUK010000545.1:0-3714 GCA_035260865.1 Candidatus Methylomirabilota bacterium
CCCGAGCCCTACGCGGCCGAGGCCTACGACGCGACCACCATCGCCATCAAGGCGATGGAAGATCTGGCCAAGGGCGGCAAGAAGGTCACCCGCGAGGACGTCTCCGCGGCGATCCGCAAGGTCAAGCATTCCGGGATCACCGGCGAGATCGCGTTCGACGGCAAGGGCGACCGCCTGAAGGCGCAGTACTTCGTGCTGACGGTCGTGAGCGACAACCCCGAGAAGTGGGGCGACAACAAGATCGTCAAGCAGCTCACGATCGCGCCGCCGGCGGTCAAGAAGTAACGCGGCCATCCGCGGGAGGGGCGCTCGCACGCGGGCGCCCCTCCCACTGCTCCCCGCCTTCCCGCTGACTGCCGATGGACTTTGATCTCCTGATCGGCATCTTCCCGCAGGTCCTCCTGGACGGCCTGACCCTCGGCTTCATGTACGCGCTGATCGCGCTCGGCTACACCATGGTCTACGGCGTCCTCGAGTTCATCAACTTCGCCCACTCCGAGATCTTCATCATCGGCGCCTTCGTGGGCGTGGAGATCCTGCTGTCCTTCAAGTCCGCGGGCTGGCTCGACGTGCTGCCCTGGGTCCTCGTGCTGTTCCTGGTGCTGGTCGCGGGCATGGCGGTGAGCGGCGCGGTCGCGGTGGTGATCGAGCGCACCGCGTACCGGCCGCTCCGCAGCGCTCCGCGACTCATCCCCCTGATCTCGGCGATCGGGGTCTCCTTCTTCCTCCAGGACGCGATCCGCCTCTTCGAATCGCTCTGGCGCAACTCGTTCAACCTCGTGTACCCGACCATGGACGTGCTCAATCACCGCTTCGAGCTGACCGAGACGATCGACGTCTCCGTGAAATCGCTGGTGGTGATCGTGGCCGCGCTGCTCATGCTCTGGAGCCTGCACACGCTGGTCAATCGCACCAAGGTCGGCAAGGCGATCCGCGCGGTGGCCGAGGACCAGGCCGCCGCCTCGCTGATGGGCATCAACGTGAACCGGATCATCTCGCTGACCTTCCTGATCGGCGGGGCGATGGGCGGCGGGGCCGGCGTGCTCTTCGGGGTGCAGTACAGCCTGATCAATCCCTACACCGGCTTCATCCCCGGGCTGAAGGCCTTCACCGCCGCGGTGCTGGGCGGCATCGGCAACATTCCCGGCGCCATGCTGGGTGGTCTCGTCCTGGGACTGCTCGAGGCCTTCGCCGCGTCCTACCTGTCGCTCCTCACCGGGGGCGCCTTCGGCGCGGAGTACAAGGACATCTTCGCGTTCTCGATCCTGATCCTGATCCTGATCTTTCGCCCCAAGGGTCTCCTCGGCGAGGTCGTCCGCGAGCGGGCATGAACAACCTGCTGAACCGCCCCCTGCCCGCGAGCATCCTGGTGACGGCCCTCCTCGCGGCCACGACGTGGGGCGTGCTGTACAGCCCGCGCGCGGTCTCGCTCTTCCTGCTCTTCCAGGGCACGCTGCTGCTCCTCTACCTGGCCCGCATACCCGCCCTGGTCAAGGGCGCGCTCACCGTCATCACCCTCGGCGTGCTGATGCCGTGGCTCGGCACGGTCAACGCCTACTACATGGAGATCGCGATCCAGGTCGGCATCTTCGTGGCGCTCGCGCTCGGCCTCAACATCGTGGTGGGGCTCGCCGGCCTCCTCGACCTGGGCTACGTGGCCTTCTTCGCGGTCGGCGCCTATTCCTGGGCGATCTTCGGCTCGCCGCAGGCCAACCTGATCTTCGGCGGCGACTATTTCCCGCTGAACCCGTGGTGGTTCTTCGTGTTCCTGTTCGTCGGGGTCGCGGTGGCCGCTGGCGCGGGCATCCTGCTCGGCCTGCCGGTGCTGCGCCTGCACGGAGACTACCTGGCCCTGGTGACGCTCGGCTTCGGCGAGGTGATCCGCGTGCTCGCCAACAATCTCGACAAGCCGATCAACCTCACCAACGGACCCAAGGGCATCACCCCCATCGGCCGGCCGCCGATCTTCTTCGCCGCGCCGCTCGAGGCGCTCGGTATCGATCCCAACCCCAACGTCATCTACCCGCTCTACCTGTACGCGCTCGTGCTCCTCATCGTGGGCGCCACCGTGCTCGCGAACCGGCGGCTGGAGGACTCGCACATCGGCCGGGCGTGGGAGGCGATCCGCGAGGACCAGACCGCGGCCCAGGCGATGGGCGTTCCCCTCGTGCGCATGAAGCTGCTCGCCTTCGCCTGCGGCGCCTCCTTCGCGGGCACCGTCGGAGTGCTCTTCTCGGCCAAGCAGATCTTCATCAACCCCGAGTCCTTCACGTTCATGGAGTCCATCGGCGTGCTCGCCATGATCATCCTGGGGGGCATGGGCTCGATCCCCGGCGCGATCCTGGGTGCCGCGGTGGTGACGATCCTGAACCTGCAGGTGCTCAAGGGCCTGTCGCTCTGGCTCAACGAGCTGCGCAACGCGGGGACCGTGATCCTCGGCTACGACCTCGCCAACCTGCCCACCCAGCTCGAGCCCGCCAAGTACGAGCGGATGGTCTTCGGCCTCATCCTCGTGCTCATGATGATCTTCCGCCCCCAGGGCATCCTGCCCGCGAAGCGCCGGCATCGGGAGCTGACCGAGAAGCCCTGATGCCGCTGCTCGAGGCCCGGGCGGTGAGCAAGCGCTTCGGCGGGTTGACCGCCCTGAACACGGTCGACTTCGCGCTCGAGGAAGGCCACATCGCCTCGATCATCGGGCCCAACGGGGCGGGCAAGACCACCTTCTTCAACGTGTTCACCGGGATCTACGTGCCGGAGGAAGGCGTCGTCACCTTCCGGGGCACCCCGGTGCAGGGCCGGCGCCCCGACGAGATCACCGCGCTGGGCATCTGCCGCACTTTTCAGAACATCCGCCTCTTCCCCCGGATGACCGCGATCGAGAACGTGCTGGTGGGCATGCACAGCCGCGTCCCTCTGAGCTTCTGGGACGTGATCAGCCGGAGTCGGCGGTGGCGCGAGCAGGAGCGGCGGCAGTGGGAGCACGGCGGCGATCTTCTCGAGGTGGCCGGCCTGCGGGACAAGGCCAACGAGCTCGCGCGCAACCTGCCCTACGGCGACCAGCGGCGGCTCGAGCTGGCGCGCGCGCTCGCGTCCGACCCGGCGCTGCTGCTCCTCGACGAGCCCACCGCGGGCATGACCCAGGGCGAGGCCCGCAGCCTCATGGCGCTGCTGCGCCGGCTGGTGGAGGAGCGCAAGCTCACCCTGCTCCTGATCGAGCACAACATGCGGGTGGTGATGGAGGTCTCGGACCGCGTGACCGTGCTGGACTACGGCGAGAAGATTGCGGAGGGCCGGCCGACCGACGTGCAGCGGGACCCGCGCGTGATCGAGGCGTACCTCGGGCGGCGGCGCTGGACGCCGGGCGCGAGCGCGGCGGGCGAGCGCCATGCTTGAGGTGACCGATCTCCACGTCTACTACGGGGAGATCCACGCGCTCAAGGGCATCTCGTTCCGCGTCGCGCAGGGCGAGATCGTGACGCTCCTCGGCAACAACGGAGCGGGCAAGACCACGACCCTGCGCACCCTCTCGGGCCTCCTCGCCCCGCGCCAGGGCGACGTGCGGTTCGAGGGGAAATCGCTGGTCGGCGTCGCGCCCCACGACGTGGTCCTGCAGGGCATCACCCACGTGCCGGAGGGCCGCCGCATCTTCAACCGGCTCTCCGTCGTCGAGAATCTCGAGATGGGCGCCTATACCCGGAGCGACTCGGCGGTCGA